>JAJRTG010000108.1 GCA_024278395.1 Fidelibacterota bacterium
CGATATGTCCCGCACCGAAGATCACCAGCCGCGGCAACGGCGCCACCCGCTCGAGATAGATGGTCACCTCTTTCTCCGGCAAGGGGACAACCGCGCAGCGCTCCTTGGAGTCGGGGGAGAGGAGCGCCTGCGCGGCGTCGGCCGCGGATTCCTCTCCCGGAAACGGCCCCCCGACCTCCGCAACCACTCCGTCCCCAGCGATCAAGAGCCGGGGAAAACCGATATCATCGCCCCCTACCGCTTGGGCGATGACGAACGGCTCACCGGTGGCGGTCTGCTGTTGCACCCTTCGATGGAACTCCCGCTCCTCCGGGACGGGGCGCATGCAGTGATAGAGGACCTTCACCCCCCCGCCGCACACCATCCCCAGATTAGCGAGGTCGTACTCCACGACTCGCAATGCATCACGGCCGAACCCGGCCAACGCGTCGGCGGTCACCCGCGCCTCAAGGTCGCCTCCCCCGAGGGTCCCCTCGGTCCCCCCGTCCGGGTGGACGATCAGCTTCGCCCGTTCCTCCTGAGGAACGGAGCCGCGAGCCTCCAAGAGATCGACCACCATGAACTCCTCCCCGGAGGAAAGGATCTCAGCCACCCGCGTGTAGAACGGCACCTTCTCCAACTCATATCACCTCGCCCTTTATCTTACCACAAGACGAGTTGCATCCGCGATCCCATTTATGGGAAGATGTGGCATGCGCACCACAGCCGATCTTCCCAAGTTCGACCTGCACGTGCACCTGGACGGCTCGATGCGGCCGGAGACGGTGCTCGAGCTGGCGAAGGCCCTTCCGCCGCGGGTCCGGACGACCCTGCCATCGGATCTGGAGTCCGCGTTGATCCCACCGAAACGGTGCAGCCTGGAGGAGTACCTGCAGGCGTTCTCCATCACCGTGGCGGTCCTCCAGACCGAGGAGGCGCTCACCCGGGCGGCGTACGAGCTGTGCGCCGACGCCGCGGCGGAGAACGTGATCTACATGGAGATCCGGTTCGCCCCGCTCCTCCACCTCCGGGAGGGCCTGAACCAGCGGCGGGTGGTGGAGGCGGTCCTCTCCGGGATGCGCCGAGCGGAGGAGGAATTCCCCATCCGCACCGGGCTGATCCTGTGCGGAATGAAGCAGGCATCGACGGAAGACGCGATCACGACCGCCGAGCTCGCCGCGGAGTACGCCCACGCCGGGGTGGTCGGGTTCGACCTCGCCGGGCCGGAGCGCGGCTTCCCCCCGTCGATCCACAGTGAAGCGGTCAAGATCGCGAAGCAGGCCGGAATGCACGTGACGATCCACGCCGGGGAGGGCTGCTGCCCGGCCCACATCCGGGAGGCGATCGAGCTCGGCGCAGACCGGATCGGCCACGGGGTCTACCTCTACCAGGATCCGGCCACGGAGCGGCTCGTCGCCGAACGAAAGATCCCGCTCGAGGTCTGCCCGACGAGCAACCTCCAGATCTCCGGGGTGATGGACTCCTACTCCGAGCACCCGCTCAAGCGCTACCTCGACCTCGGGATCCCGGTCACGATCAACACCGACAACCGGCTGATGTCGCAAATCACCGTCACCCACGAGCTGCAGGCGGTGGTCGACGCGTTCTCCCTTGCCGATGAACAGGTGAAGGCGTTCCTACTGAACTCAGCGAATGCCGCGTTCGCTCCGGATGAGGTCAAGGGCAGGCTGCGCGCGGCGGTGCACGCCGCGTTTTAGCGACCAAAACGCACGTTATTATCCCACCTCTTGCACTTGTACACGTTGATGTGTAGAATGATGAGCGTTATTTTGCTCATCAAGGAGGGACAATGGCGACCAAGATCATCCCGATCTCCGAGGGGAGGAAGAAACTTCTCCGTCTGGCGAAGGAAGCACGGGAGAACCTGGACCGATTTGTATTCACCCGCAACGGCAAGCCGGAGTTGGTCCTCCTCAACTTCAATGATTACGAAGACCTGCTGGAAACTTTGGAGATTTATGAGACGCCCGGATTGGTGGATACCATCATCGCCCGAAAGAATGATGTGCTAGCAGGCAAGTCGATCTCCGAGGAGGACGCATTCGGGGATGCTTGAGGTCCGGTATCATCCCCAGGTCAAGAAGGACCTGGAGCGGATTCCCCCTGAATGGCGTGATCGGATAAAAGGAGTCATCCACAAGCTCGCGAAGAAACCGGAAATGGGCAGACGCCTCCAGGGACAGCTTAAGGGATTGCGCTCTCACCGCGCGGGAAACTATCGAATCGTTTATATGGTCGAAGGGGAAACCCTGTACATCCTGAGTATAGGCCACCGCCGGGACGTGTACGAGGGTACGTCGCGAAGAACCCCCTAGAATAGTCCGAGCTGCTTCGGTTCCTCAGCCTCGATCGGGATCTTGACCGTGCCGTACACCCCGTCGTAGCCCGGTTCGATCACGAGGTCCCGCTGCCGCACCTTCCTGATCCCGTCGAGGATGCGGGCGGGCACGCCGGGGGCGAGCTCCTCCTCCGGCAGGTCGAGCAGGATGCGAAACTCGGGCCCGAACCGCTTGATCAGCCGCTCGTACTCCTGGGAGACCCCCTTGGTGTTCACTCCCGTTCCCAGCGCCTGGGCGATGATCTCGGGAAGGGGAACGAGGCTGCGGTACGGCGGCCGATCGGTCGGAATGTCGTCCGGGGAACGGTCGGCGAGGTCCTCCACCCGATGCATCACCCCGACGGTGAGCGGTTTCCCGCAGACAGGGCAGAGGTTGCCGCGCGCGATCGCCTCGCGCGGCGGGAGGACGACCCCGCAGGCGCGGTGCCCGTCGTAGTGATACTTCCCCTCCTCGGGGAAGAACTCGATCGTCCCTAAAAAGCGCTTCGGGTCGCGCGATTTCATCGCGTCCATGATCCCGGAGTAGCTCGGGGCGGGCAGGTCGAACAGGGTCGCCTCGCGCCCCAGCTTCGCCGGGGAGTGGGCGTCGGAATTGGAGATCAGGGTGATCGAATCGAGGGCGGACAGGCGCCAGTTCATCGGCGGATCGCTCGACAGTCCGGTCTCGATCGCGAATATCCGGTCGGTGTACCGCCCGAAGCATTCCGCAAGCGTATCGAACCCCGACCGCGATCCGAACACCGAGAACCACGGGGTCCACGCGTGCGCCGGGATCACCACCGCGTCCGGAGCCGCGTTCCAGATAACCTCCACCAGCTTGACCGCCGTGCTCCCGAACGTCGGCCGCCCGTCCGCCGCCAGGTTACCGATCGCGCTCAGCCCGCGGTTGATCCGAGCAACCGCCTCCAGCGACGGAGCGAGGACGAGGAGGTGCACCTTGCGCACCATCCCCCCCTGGGACCAGATCGCCGCCAGTTCGGCGGTGAGCATGAACCGCACCCCGGCGTAGGTGTAAAGCCCGTTTCCCTCCGGGACGAGGTTTGTCTTCAGTTCGACGAACCACCGCGGATGAGTGAAGTCGCCCGTCCCCAGGATGTCGATCCCCTTCACCTTCGCCCAATGGGCGAGGTGGGGGAGGTCGGTCTGCGGGCTCGTCGCCCGCGAGTAGTGCGAATGGATGTGAAGATCAGCGATCAGGCGCATAGGGCCACGGGGGGTACGGCTCTTCGGGGCACTCGACGGTGAACGAGTCCACAAACACCTTGGCGTAGAAGATCCGCGCCGAATACTCGGGGGCCTTGATCGTGAACAGGGCGACCTCCCCTGGCTCGAGCCCTACGATCTCGGCCGTTCCCTCGGTCAATCGGACGTCCTCGGCGCTGTAGAACTTCGCCTTGATCACGACTGAATCCAGCGTGCGATCGGTCCGGTTCACCACCTCCCCGGTGACGGCCGCCGGCCAACCGAGGGTGAGGCGCCATTCCCGGATCACCGCCGGGTACTGGACCAGGACCTCCTTGGTCACCGTGCCCGCCACCCCGCGGTCGTCGGTGGCGACGAGGGTGACACGGTACGTCCCCTCGGCCGGGAACCGGTGGAAGACCATCCCGTATCCCTCCTCTGGAGCCGACCCGTCCCCGAAGTCCCAGGAGATCCCGGTGATGTAGTGTCCGGGTACGGTGACAGAGTGGTCGAAGAAGGCGTAATCGAGCTCCCCTGGCTCCCGTCCGGGCACCACGTGAAATCGGCGGTCGGCCGCACCACCGGGCCGAAGCATCCGGAGATCCCAAGAATCCCAAAGAGTATCACCATCAACGGCAACCATCGTTTGTACTTCATTTCTACCAGCCTCCACCTCCTCCGCCGCCGAACCCACCGCCGGAGAACCCGCCCCCGAAGCTCGCCCCGCCGCCCCAGGCGGACCTCCCCCCGCCGCTCGTGCGCGGCGCCGAGACGAACGTGCGCTCCATCCCGTTCGACAGGTTCATCATCGAGAGGTAGAACAGATTCCCGCGAAAGACCGGGCCTGCCCCGATGTACCAGTCGGGCGGCTCCTGCAGCAGCCCCTCGAACTGCTTCGTCCAGATCCGGGTCAGGTTGAACGCCATCGCATAGGGGAGGAGCTTGGAGAAGAGCTGTGGATCCTTCTCAGGAGCGTCGTGGTACTCCATCTGCCGCACCTCCGCGCGGCGGATGTACTCGGACAGGCCCAGAAGATCACGGTAGACCTGCACCCCCTTCCTGGTCTTGCGCGGCATGATCGGGGAAAAGGCGAGGACGATCAGCCCGCATAGCCCGATGGCAACCCCGAGGTAAAGGGATGCGGTGAACATTCCAAGGAATACCCCAAGCCCGATTATCATCAGTCCGAGCGTGAGGTAGAACCCGCGCACCCGCTCCGGGTTGTGCGGGTAATAGCCCTTCTTGATCAGCTCGGAGTAGAGATCGGACTTGATCTGGGGGAGATGCTGGTAGAACTCGTTCTCGAGCGACGACAGGCTCCGGGTCTCCGGATGTGCGCTATCGAAGATCGCGTTCATCAACCGTTTCTCCGCCAGGGTCAGCCTGTCGTCGGGATCCCGCAGCTTGATGAACTCGTAGTCCAGCGCACCCCCCCGGCCGAACAATTTTCTCACCTGCTCAACGAGGCCGGGCTCCTCCGGTTGGACCTCCCTTATCCTGATGTAGCCGGAGACCGCCAGGCCGATCACCATCGCCGTGATATCGCGCAGGTCGGCACGGTCGTCGATCAGGATCCCGGCCTCGCCGGGATGTACGTCCTTGGGCGGGGAAAACCGCGGCGCGATCGTCCCCTTGGCCGGGTCCTTCCCCTTCTTAAGCCAGAGCATGAACATCCCGATCAGGGTTAGAGGTGGGAGGAAGGCGTACTTGTTCGCGGCGAGGAACCATCTCGTTCGGTCCCACGCCGTCGGAGCGGCGATCCCGGCCTCGTCGCGCGGGATGGCGACGTCGATCGTCAGCCCCTCGCCCGGAGCAAGGCCGTCGGCCGTAAACACGAACCTGCCCTGGGAGTCGACCTGCGCCGGCGCGCCGCGGGTCACGTCGCCGGTATACCCGATGTACGAGACCGTCCGCACGTGGTCGGGATCGATCCCTGTGGGCAATGTGAGGACGGCGCTCGCGTGGTCGATCGGAATCTCCCATTTGTTCCCGGTCACGTTCCAGTAGAGCTGGACGTAGTCGTCATGGAACAGGAGGGCGCGGGAGACGGTGTAGGAGATCACGTACGTGTGCCCGCCGGTTATCGTAAGATCGGGGTCGCCGATCCTGATGTAGACCGAACCGCCGCTCGACCGGACGGAGTACGGGACCGGGCCTCCGTCGAGCGTCACCCCGGTCACCCGCAGCCCGATCGTGATCCGCTCCCCGGTAGGCCGGCGGTAGGAGACCGGTATCCAGCGCTCGATCCCGTGATGCAAGGAGAAGAAGGTGACGGCGATCGTCTCGGTCACCCGCAGCTCCCCAGACCGGTCGAGGACGATCGCGGACCGAAAGTCGGTTATCCGCAGGCTCGCTTGGGCGAAGACCCCGAATCCAACCAGAACTACAAGCAGGACAACTGCGCGCTTCATCAGAACCTTACCTGCGGTGCCTTTCTTTCCTCCTCACCGGTCAGGGTGTAGAACTCCCGCGGGGTGAAGTGGAACAGGTTGGCGATCAGGCTCTGGGGGAATATCCCGATGTTCGTGTTCAGATCGCGCACCACCGCGTTATAGTACATCCGCGCCCGCTGGATCTGGTCCTCGACCTCCTCCAGTGTCTGTTGGAGCTGCTGGAAGTTCTCGTTCGCCTTGAGCTGCGGATAGTTCTCCACCACGGCGAACAGCGACTTGAGCGCCCCCTTCAACCTGGCCTCGGCCTTAGCCACCTCCTTGGGGGAGGTAGCCCCCATCGCCGCGGCCCGCGCCTTGGTCACTTCCTCGAACACCCCCCGCTCGTGCGTCGCATATCCCTTCACCGTCTCCACCAGGTTGGGGATCAGGTCGTAGCGACGCTTGAGTTGGGTGTCGATGTCGCGCCACGCCTCCTCGGCCCTGATCCGCAGTCGGACAAGCCGGTTGTAGATCAAGACCCCCCAACCGAGGAGCACGATTACGACTACTACGATGATCGTACCTGCACTCATCAGCCCCTCCTTTTTTAGATTCCACCGGGATTTTACCGAAATGCCCCTCATAAGCAAAAAAATCGATTACTCCGCTTTTGCAAAGGGTCGAGGGGGATGTTATAGTCCCGGCGAACTTTTTATTCGATGGAGGTCGGTATGCACAATCGTTTGTTCACTCCCGGCCCGACCGAGGTCAGGCCGGAGATTTTAAAGGAGCTCTCAACCCCCCAGATCCACCACCGCGCGCCCGAGTTCTCGGCCCTGTACGCCGAGATCCAGCCGAAGCTGCAGCGGCTGCTGTACACGGAGAACCCGGTGTTCCTGTTCACCTCATCGTCGACCGGGGCGATGGAGGCGGCGGTGACGAACCTGGTGGCCAAGCGCTGCCTGAACCTGGTGAACGGCGCGTTCTCCAAGCGCTGGCACGAGATCACCGCGGGAAACGGGGTTCCCTGCGACGCGTTCGAGGTGGAGTGGAACATCGCGATCAAGCCGGAGATGGTCGACGAGCAATTGAAGACCGGCAAATACGACGCGGTCACCCTCGTGCTGAATGAGACATCGACCGGGATGATGAACCCGGTCGCTGAGATCGCGGAAGTAGTGAAGCGGTATCCCGACGTGTTCCTGCTCGTCGACGCGGTGAGCGGGATGGCCGGGGTGAAGATCGAGACCGACGCGTGGGGGATCGACTTCGTCCTCGCCGGGGTGCAGAAGGCGTTCGCCCTCCCCGCCGGGCTCGCCGTCGCCGCGGTCTCCGAGAGGGCACTGGAACGGGCGAAGACCGTCCCGCCGAGAAGCTACTACTTCAACCTCACCAACATGTACAAGTACCACCAGAAAAACCAGACCCCGTCCACCCCGGCGATCCCGCACCTGTTCGCCCTGAACGCCCAGCTCGACGACTTCCTCGCCGAGGGGCTGGAGGAACGGTTCGCCCGCCACGAGCGGATGGCGAGGATCGTGCAGGACTGGGCGAAAGAGCACTTCGACATCTACCCGGAGGAGGGATACTGGTCGAAGACCCTCACCTGCGTGAAGAACACGCGCGGGATATCGGTGAAGGAGCTGATCGATCGATTGGTGAACGATTATCACGTCCGCATCTCGAACGGCTACGGCGCGATCAAGGAGAAGACCTTCCGCATCGCCCACATGGGTGACACCCAACCGGACGAGATCCTGGGCTTGCTCGCGGCGATCGAGGAAGTCCTCGGACTGTAAAAGGAGGGAAAGATGGCGTTTCGTGTGCTTGTCTCCGACCCGCTCGCGGAAGACGCGGTGGAGGAGATGAAAAAAGCGGGGTTGGCGGTCGACGTGAAGACCGACATGTCCCCGGAGGAGCTCATCGCGACGATCCCGAACTACGAGGCGATCGTGGTGCGGAGTGCGACCAAGGTGCGAAAAGAGGTGATCGACGCGGCGGCTAACCTGCGGCTGATCGTCCGGGCCGGGGTCGGACTCGACAACATCGACGTGGAGTACGCCAAGTCCAAGGGGATCGAGGTGCGGAACACCCCGGGGGCGAGCTCGAACTCGGTTGCCGAGCTCGCGCTCGGGCACATCCTCTC
>JAJRTG010000002.1 GCA_024278395.1 Fidelibacterota bacterium
TTACGGCGGGGACGAGTTCCTCGTCATGCTCATCGAGACGGACGGGCAGACCGAGGCGGTGGCGGCCCGCATCCAGGAGGCGGTCAAGAGAAGGAACGATACCAACGGATCATTCCCGTTTCCGATAACTCTCTCCATCGGCATGGCGCACTGGGATCCCAAAGAGCAAGAATCGATAGAGCAGGTGCTCGGGAGGGCGGATAGACGGATGTACATCGCCAAGGAAGCCCGCCAAGGGCCGAGATGAGAGATCAAGGGGTGTTTGGAGAACCCATGCAGGAACTTCTCGACATGATCCAATTCGCCGAGCGGGTCTCCGCCAAGCTCCTCGGCCTGCCCGACGAGGATTCTATCTACAGGACGGTGTGCGATGAGTTCGGCCGGTCGGGCCGATACACGGCGTCCATCGCCCGGTTGACGGAAGACGGCGCCAAGCTGAAGATCGCTGCGACGTCGAACCCGTCCGAGCTCCTCACCAGGGCGGAAAAGCTCACCGGGCTGCGCTTCCAGGGGTTCATGATCGATCTGTCCCGGTCGACTATTTATCGCCGGGTCGTCACGGAGGGGAAGAGCTTCCAGGTGGCGGTGGAGGAGATCATCGACGAGCTTTTCCCAAGGCCGCTCGCCGCATTGATCGTGAAGACCATGGGCTACGAGCGGAAAAGATCGATCCTCGCCCCGATCCGGGATCAGAGCGGAGTTATCGCCGTCCTCGGCATAAGCGCACCCGCGCTGGCGGAGCGCTTCGTCCCCACGGTGGAGAACCTCGCCCGACACATCTCCAATGCCCTTCAGTTGGTAAACGAGCGCAGGCTGCGCGAGCAGACGGAGCGGGCGTTGTTCGAAGAGCAGAGGGAGCTTACGGCCCGGGCGCGCATAACCGGTGCGATCCTGCGGTCGTTGGACCTGGATCAGAGGCTCGCGATCATCCTGGAGGAGGCGATGTCCCTGCTCCGGGTCGAGATGGGCGGGGTCTACCTGGCCAAGGACGAACGGATGGAACTTCGCTCCTGGCGGGGGATACCCGATAGACTGCGCGCCCACCTCCTCTCGCTGCCGATCGGGGTCTCCCCGCTTCCCTCCGGGATGGAGACCCCGTTGGTGATCCACGAGCGGCTGGACGATCAGGGGGGCATCCCCGGGTTCATGAAGCCGGCCGGGATTCAGGCGCTCGCCTCCGTCCCGCTTGCGATCAGAAGGGGGACCGGACCGGAGAGGAAGTGCGTGGGGGCCCTGTTGCTCGCCAGCCGCCGCTACGGCGCGTTGACCGAGGCGGACGTCCGTTCCCTGCAGGGGATGGGGGAGCAGCTCGCCCTGGCCATCGATCACTCGATCCAATTCGAGCACGCCGCCCAGCGGCTGGCGCGGCTGCAGGTCCTGCGCGAGATCGATCGCTCGATCATCGACCGCCTCTCGATCCACCAGATACTGGAGATCGTGGTCAAGAACGTGCCGTCGGGCTTGGGCGCGGACGCGGTCGCCATCAGCCTGTTCGACGAGGGAGGGAAGCGCCTGCGCGTCTGGTCGCTGCGCCTGCCCAACGGGACCGTCGTCGACGAGGAGGCGTTCACGCTCGCTGAGAGCCTGCTCCACTGGTTCGTGGAGCGGCGGGCACCGGTGGTGATCCGGGATTTGACCAAGGATCCGCGCGTACAGGTGCACCGCGAGTCCATTCGGGAGCACAACCTGGTCTCCTACCTGGGGGTGCCCCTCATCGGGGAGGGGACCACCATCGGCATCTTGCACATCATGAGCGTAAAGCCGACCGTCTTCGCCCCCGAGGACGTGGAGTTCTTCCAGACCCTGGCCGGGCAGGCCGCGATCGCCATCAAGAGCGCACGCATGTTTGAGGAGATAAAGCGCTCCGAAGCGCGCTACCGCGGAATATTCGACAACGCCGCCGAGGGGATCTACCAGGCCGCACTGGACGGGCGCCTCCTCATGGCCAACCCGGCGATGGCGAGGATCCTCGGGTATCCGTCCGCGGACGCTCTGCTGGAAGACGTCGTCAACATCGATGAGGTCTACGTCGAGCCCGAGCGGCGGGCTCAGTTCGTGCGCGCCCTTGAAGAGGAGGAGGTCATAAAAGGCTTCGAGGTGCAGCTCCGCCGCCGGGATGGGACGAAGGCGTGGGTCTCCAAATCCGCCCGCGTCATCCGGGACTGGGGCGGCCGGATACTCTACTACGAGAGCATATGCGAGGACATCACCGAGAAGAAGCGGGCCGAGGATGAGTTGCGGAGGCACCGGGATCACCTGCAGGAGTTGGTCGAGGAGCGCACCGCCGAGCTGCAATGGCGCATCGCCGCGTTGGAGGCCTCCGCGAACGCCATCGTGATCACCGACCGGGACGCACACATCATCTGGGCCAACCGCGCCTTCACCGCGCTCTCCGGCTACGCCCTGGAGGAGGTTATCGGGAAGACGCCCGCCCTGTGGAAGTCGGGCAAGCAGGACCGCGCGTTTTACCAGGCCCTGTGGAGGACCGTACGGGCGGGGAAGGTGTGGCGCGGGGAGATCGTCAACCGGCGCAAGGACGGGAGCCTCTATGACGAGGAGATGACCATCACCCCGGTTCCGGACGAGAGCGGCGAGATCGCACACTTCATCGCCGTCAAGCAGGACATCTCCGCGCGCAAGCGGATGCAGGAGCGGCTGGAGTGGGAGGCGAACCTCAACGCCGTGGTGGCTGGTCTATCGCACGCCCTGCTGGAGAAACGGACCGTGGAGGAGCTCTCAGGCATGGTGCTTAAGCAGGCCCAGCGGCTCACCGGGAGCAGGTTCGGGTACGTCGGTTACATCGACCCCCGGACGGGTTACCTTATCGCCTCAACCTTCTCCGAGGAGATTTGGAACGGATGCCGGGTGAAGGGGAAGAGCGCGGTCTTCAAGAAGTTTATCGGGCTGTGGGGCTGGGTGCTTGAGAACAAGCGGCCGCTTCTCACCAACTCCCCGACGGACGATCCCCGCTATGCCGGCCCTCCCCCAGGGCATCTGCCGATCGAGCGTTTCCTCTCCGTGCCCGCCGTGGTCGGCGAGGAGCTGGTGGGACAGATCTCGGTCGCCAACCCTGACCACGACTATACCCAGCGTGACCTGGAGGTGATCGAGCGCCTGGCCTCCCTATACGCGCTCGTCATCTTCCGCCACCGGGAGGAGATGGCCCTGAAGGAGGCGAAGGAGCAGGCGGAGGCCGCCAACCGGGCGAAGTCCGAGTTCCTGGCGAGCATGTCCCACGAGCTGCGCACCCCGCTCAACGCGATCATCGGCTTCTCCCAGGTCCTGCAGGACGAGTACTTCGGCCGACTGACGGACAAACAGGCGGAATACGTAAGCGACATCCTGGAGAGCGGTAAGCACCTCCTCTCCCTGATAAACGACGTTCTGGACCTCTCCAAGATCGAGGCGGGCAAGCTGGAGCTGAAGTTCTCCCTCGTCGACATCCGGGAGCTCTTGGAGGGCTCGTTGATCCTGATAAAGGAGAGGGCGAGAAAACACGGGATTACCTTGACTTTTGACCTTCCCGCCGAGCTTGAGGGGTTCACGATCACGGCCGACGAGCGCAAGTTGAAGCAGGTCCTCCTCAACCTCCTCTCCAACGCAATTGAGTTTACCCCCGACGGCGGGGAGATCACGGTGGAAGCGCGGAAGCGGGAAGAAGAGATCCTCATCGGCGTCTCCGATACCGGGATCGGCATCCCCTCGGAGGAGCAGAAGCTGATCTTCGACGAGTTCTATCAAGCCGGCCGTAAGTCGGGTAAGGCGAGGGGAACAGGGCTGGGGCTTGCTATCTGCCGGAAGATTGTGCGGCTGCACGGCGGGAGGATCTGGGTGGAGAGCGCGGGCGCGGGCAAGGGTAGCCGGTTCTGCTTTACGATCCCTCTCGGCCTTGGAGGGGATGAAGACTGCCCCGCGGTGGAACCGGCCGCCTTCCTGGAGCGCCTCGCCGGAACGATCGACCACGCAATGCGGTACGAGAAGGTGTTCACGATCTGTTACCTGCGCGGCCTCTCCCGGGCACTGCGGGGCAAGGAACAGGTAATAAAAGAGTTGGTTAAGAGCGAGCTGCGGGCGTACGATTTTTGCGGGGTCGACGCGGATGGAAACATCTGCCTCGTCTTCCCCGAGGTAGGGAAGAAGAAGGCGGAGATCGCCGGCAGGCGGGTGGTCGCAAAGCTGGAAGGGGCTTTCCCGGGACTGGAGATCGAGATCTCTCGAGTGAGCTTCCCCGAGGACGGAAGGACGATCGAGGAGCTTATGCGGAGCGTCAAGGGACGCGGGTAGCACGTTTGTATCAGAGAGGTAAGTGAAAAAGACGATCCTGATAGCTGATGATGACGAGAAAAGCGTCAAGTTGCTTCGAGACGTTCTCCAGGCCTCCGGCTACTCCGTCGCTGTGGCGCGGGACGGCAGACAAGCCCTCACCCTAGCGAAGGAGCAGACCCCGGCCTTGATCCTGATGGACATCCGGATGCCGGTGATGGACGGAGTCGCCGCGATGAAAGAGCTGAAGTCCGATCCCAAGACCGAGAAGATCCCGATCATCGCCATCACCGCTCACGCGATGCACGGGGATAGGGAGAACTTTCTTCAGCAGGGCTTCGACGACTTCCTCACCAAGCCGCTTGATATTCATATGCTCTTGGAAAAAGTACGCGATGTGTTTGTCTAGAGGGAGAAGATAATGGAAAAGCGGTCCCGAATTCTGGTCGTGGATGATGAGGACTTGAACCTTCGACTGATGGAAGCGTTGCTTGCCCCCTTGGGGTATGATGTCATTCTTGCGCGCGACGGAGAAGAGGCCCTCCGAAAGACACGAGAATCACTTCCTGATCTGATTCTGCTCGATGCAATGATGCCCAAGCTTGACGGCTTTGAAGTTACTCGACGTCTGAAGGAAGACGAAAGTACACGAATTATCCCCATCGTCATGGTTACGGCTCTTCAGGAGGTTCAGGCCCGGGTCATGGCTCTGGAGATGGGAGCCGATGATTTTCTTGCCAAGCCGGTGGACAAGAGCGAGCTCCGGGCGCGGGTGCAGTCGCTCCTCAAGGTGAAGACGTACAACGACCACATGCGCAATTACCAGCAGGAGCTGGAGGCCGAGGTCGCCCGGAGGACCGAGGAGCTGCAGCGGGCGTTCGAGAAGATCAAGGAGACCTCGCTGGAGACGATCTACCGCCTCGCCCGCGCCGCCGAGTACAAAGACGAGGATACCGGGACCCACGTTTTGCGGATGAGTCACTACGCCGCCGCCGTGGCCCGTAAACTTGACCTTCCTGAAGACCAGGTGGAATCGATCCTCTACGCCGCCCCGATGCACGACGTCGGCAAGATCGGGATCCCCGACCGCATCCTGCTCAAGCCCGGGAAGCTCGATCCGGATGAGTGGAAGGTGATGAAGCAGCACACCGTTATCGGGGGGAAGATCCTTTCCGGCTCCGACGCCGGGTTCATCAGACTGGCCGAGACCATCGCCCTCACCCATCACGAGAAGTGGGACGGAACCGGCTATCCCAACGGACTCAAGGGCGAGGGGATCCCGATCGCCGGGCGGATCACCGCGATCGCCGACGTGTTCGACGCCCTCACCTCGAAACGGCCGTACAAGGAGCCGTTCTCAGTTGAAAGGTCGTTTGGGATCATCCAAGAGGGGCGGGGGGGCCACTTCGATCCGGCGGTGGTCGATGCCTTCTTCGCCGTAACCGATGAGGTCCTCGCCATCAAGGAGCGGTTTAAGGAGGAAAGCGGGTCCCCGTTCCTTCGTATGGCAGACTGAAACCTTAATTGCCAGCTCACAGCAAATCCCGATAAGGACGACGGTTCTTGATTTTATGCCCTGAATATGTTAGAATGCCGTCTACGCGAACGCTCAAGACCGCGGCACAGCCGAGTGGACGAAGGAAGAGAAGATGGGACTGGATGCAGCAGCGAACGGTCGATCCTCGGACGAGGCGAAAGAGATGGCGGGATTGAGGGAATCCGGGGATCTGTTGCAAGCTGTGCTCGAGGCCTCGGAAGGGGTCATATTCGCCAAGGACCTGGACGGCCGCTACGTCCTGGCCAACCCCGCGTTCTCCCGGCTCTTCGACCTCCCGCTGGATGAGATCATCGGAAAGAGGGATGAGGATCTCTTCCCGGAGGAGGAGGCGGCCCGGCTGCGGGCCGGGGATGCGGCGGTCGTTGAGACGGGGAGGCCGCTGAGCCGGGTGGACAGGTTGACCATCGGCGGCCGGGAGCGGGTGTTCGTGTCCACCAAGGTACCGCTGCGGGACAAGTCCGGGAGGGTGATCGGGGTGTCCGGGTTCGCCACCGAGATCACCGATGAGATCCGGGTGCGCGACCGGCTCGCGCACTTAAACCGGACGCTCCGCGCCATCCGCGCCGTCAACCAGCTGATCGCCCAGGAGCGGGACCGCGACCGTCTGCTGCAGGGGACCTGCGAGCTGCTCATTAAGACCCGGGGCTACCGCAGCGCCTGGATTGCACTCCTCGACGAGGACGGCGGCTTGACCGCGTTCTTCCACGCCGGTCTGGGCGATGATGCAGATCCTCTCGCGGAGATGCTCAAGCGGGGAGAGCCGCCGGAGTGCGTCCGCCGCGCGCTCGAGCGGCCGGAAACAGTGATGATCGGGGACCCGGCGTCCGAGTGCAGCGCATGCCCGTTTCTGGGGAAGGACCCCGAGCAGCGGGAGCTGACCGCCCGGTTGGAGTACGGGGGGAAGGTGTACGGGGTGGCCTCGGTGAGCGTTCCGCGGGAGTACGCCCCGATCAGGGAGGAGCAGGAGCTCCTCCGCGAGCTCGCCGACGATGTCTCATTCGCCCTGCACGACCTGGAGGAGGAGGAGGAGCGCCGCCGGGCCCAGGAGGCGCTGCGCGAGTCCGAGGTGAGCTACCAGTCGATCGTAGAAACCTCACACGCCGGGATCATCGTGGTCGACGAGGCGTATCGCTGCGTCTACGCAAACGACGAGCTCGGCCGCCTCCTCGGCCGTAACCGTGGGGAGATCCTCGGCCGCGACTTCCGTGAGTTCCTCGACGAGAAGTCCCGCGACCTCGTCGCCGAGCGCTACCGCCGCCGCCAACGTGGAGAGGAGGTCCCGTCCCGCTACGAGTTCAGCGTGGTGCGAAAAGACGGAGAGAAGAGGCGGGTCGAGGCCAGCGTCACGGTTGTCCGCGATTCCGCGGGGAGGGTGAGGACGATCGCCCAGCTCCTCGATATCACCGACCGGGTGCAGGCGGAGGAGAGGCTGAAGGAGAGCGAGGAGAGGTACCGCTCACTGATCGAGGACGTGTTGGACAGCTCCTCGGTGGGGATCTTCATCCTCGATTCGCAATTCAGGGTCGTCTGGATAAACCGCGCCCTGGAGCGCTACTTCGGCCTGCGGCGGGAGGAGGTGATCGGCAGGGACAAGCGGGAGCTGATCCGCACCCGGATCAAGGACATCTTCGCCGATCCGGACGGCTTCGCCGAGAAGGTCCTCTCTTCCTACGACAACGATACCTATGTCCAGCACTTCGAATGTCACGTGCTGCCCGGTCCGGGACGGGAGGAGCGCTGGCTCAACCACTGGAGCCAACCGATCCGATCCGGGCGGTACGCCGGAGGGAGGGTGGAGCACTATACCGACATCACCGACCGGAAGAGGCTCGAGACGAGCCTGGAGGAATCGGAGGAGCTGATGCGCCTCCTCATTCATACAAGCCCGGACGCCATCTTCAGCGTCGACCCGGACGGCCGCTTCCTCTCGGTGAACCGCGTGATGATGGAGCGCCTCGGCTACTCGGAGGAGGAGTTCCTCAGGATGAACGTGCGGGACGTGATCTCTCCCGAATCCCTCCCCCGCCTTGCGCCCCGGATCAAGCGCGTACTATCCGGGGAGGCGCTGCACGAGCCGGGGGAGTACGAGGTGGTCGGGAAGGACGGACAGCGGCTCTGGATCGCGGTCAACTCCGCTCCGCTGCGCAAGAACGGGGAGATCCTCGGCTTTTTGGGGATAGCACGCGACGTCACCGAGCAGGTGGAGCTGCAGAGGAGACTATCCGCCATCCATGCCCTGGGACGAAAATTCATCCTTTTCCAGGATCCCGAGAAGATCGCCCGCACGGCGGTGGAGGCGGCGCGGGAGCTCCTCGGGATGGAGGATTGCAGCCTATACCTGGTGGACGAGGGCGGGAGCCGGCTCTCGCTGGAGGCGTGCCTGCGGGAGGTCCCGGACGGGCTGCGGGAGCTGCCGCTCGATTCCGAGCGCGGGATCGTAGCCGCCGCCGCCCGCGCCGGGGAGACGATCTACCTGCCGGATGTCGCGCAGGATCCGCGCTACCTGCCCGGGAGGGCGGACAACCGCTCCGAGGTGTGTGTCCCGCTCAAGGTGCGGGGGCGGGTCATCGGGGTGCTCAACGCCGAGAGCCCGACGCTGGACGCATTCAACAGCGGCGATAGACGGCTCCTGGAGACCCTGGCGGACGCCACGGCGGTCGCCCTGGAGAACGCGCGGCTGTTCACCTCGCTGCGCCGGTCCGAGGAGCAGTTCCGCTCCGTGGCCGAGTCCGCGGCTGACGCCATCATCATCGGGGACAGCGAGGGGAGGATCGTCTTCTGGAACAAGGCCGCCCGGGAGATCTTCGGGTACACCGCCGAGGAGATGGTCGGCCGCTCCATCACCGTCCTCATGCCGGAGCGCTTCCGGAGGGCGTTCTCGGAGCGGATGGAGCAGCGCCGGAAGTCCGGTGAGATCCCGCCCGCTCACAGGAGGGTGGTCCGGACGGGGCTGCGCAAGGACGGCACCGAATTCCCGGCCGAGATCTCCTACGCTGCTTGGAATGCTGGGGGCGAGACGTTCTACGCCGCCGTGATCCGCGATGTCTCCGAGCGGATGGCGGCCGAGGATGCCCTCAGGGAGAGCTACGAGAGGCTGCGGAGAACCCTGGAGGGGATCATCGAGGCGCTGGGCGCGGCGATCGAGCTGCGCGACCCATACACGGCCGGGCATCAGCAGCGGGTGGCTGAACTGGCGGTCGCGATCGCGGAGGAGATGGGGCTTCCTGCCGATATGGTCGTGGGGCTGCACTACGCCTGCCTGGTGCACGACATCGGGAAGCTCGCCGTCCCCGCCGAGATCCTCGCCAAGCCCTCGGCGCTGACGGATGCCGAGTTCACCCTGATCAAGTTCCATCCTCGACAAGCGTATGAGATCCTCAAGGAGATCGACTTCCCGTGGCCGGTGGCGGACATCGTCCTCCAACACCACGAGCGGCTCGACGGCTCTGGCTATCCGCGGGGGTTGAAGGACGGTGAGATCGTCCTCGAAGCGCGGATCATAGCGGTGGCGGATGTGGTGGAGGCGATGAGCTCCCACCGCCCCTACCGCCCGGCGCTCGGGATCGAGACCGCCCTCGCTGAGATCAAGGCGAAGCGGGGGAAGCTCTACGACCCTGAGGTGGTCGACGCCTGCGTATCCGTGTTCGAGAAGGGCTTCTCGTTCACATAGTGCGCGGGTGGACGGGATTGTCGCTCTGCCTCATCGCCCCGGTGTTCGAGGTCTACATCGCCAGCTTTGTCTTGATCTCCCTGATGTCGCGCTTGTTCTTCTCCACGTCGGCCTCCACCCGGTCAAGCCGCGCGTCCGTGGAGACCCTCTCCTGGTCCAAACGGACCACGATCTTCATTATCGCATCCTGACCGCGGATGATCTCATCGAAGTATTCCTTGAACTCTTCCCGGGTGAGGGTGTGGTCGAGCCGCTCGTGGATCCCGACGATTTCCCGGGTCAGTCGGTCGATCCTGCGCCCGTTTTTCTCGATCTTCGCCGCGTTTTCGTCGATCTTGGCGGAGAGCTTCTGTTCGACCTGCTGGAGGTCGGCCCTGGTCTCATCGATCCTGGCGGAGAGCTTCTGTTCGACCTGCTGGAGGTCGGCCCTGGTCTCATCGATCTTGGCGGAGAGCTTCTGTTCGACCTGCTGGAGGTCGGCCCTGGTCTCATCGATCCTGGCGGAGAGCTTCTGTTCGACCTGCTGGAGGTCGGCCCTGGTCTCGTCGATCCTGGCGGAGAGCTTCTGTTCGACCTCGTTCAGATCGTTCCTGGTTGCCGGTTCGTCGCACATGAGCACCCCTCCGTACGTGATGTTTATAACAAGTCGCGGAGCGCCGCGTCAAGCCCCCCGGCGGGAGGACGCGGTTCGTGCTTTGGGATGATCCTCGCCGCTACAGCCGGTGGACCTTGAGGAAGTTGGTCTTTCCCCCGCCCCCGATCGGGAGGCCGCCCGTAACCACGACCAGGTCCCCCTTCCCCGCCAGCCCGAGCTCGAGGATGGTCCGTCGCACCACGGTGAGCATCTCGTCCGTGTCCTTGTACCGCGGGATCGTCATCGGGCGCACCCCCCACACGAGCATCAGCCGGCGGCAGATCGCCTCGCTCGGGGTGAGGGCGACGATCGGGACGTGCGGCCGCTCCCGCGCCACCTGGCGGGCGGTGTAGCCGGTGAAGGTCGAGGTGACGATCAGCCGCGCCTTGAGGTCATCGGCGATCCGCGCGGTGGCGTCGCTGATCGCGTCCGTGATCGGCTGACGATGGGGGAGCGCGTCGAACTCCTCGTCCCGGCGCGGGTGCAGCCCGGGCTCGACGATGCGTGCGATCCGCTCCATCACCTCCACCGCCTCCACCGGGTAGCGGCCCACGGCCGTCTCGCCGGAGAGCATCACCGCGTCGGTCCCGTCGAGGATCGCGTTCGCCACGTCGCTCGCCTCGGCGCGGGTCGGGCGGGGGGAGGAGACCATCGATTGGAGCATCTGCGTCGCAGTGATCACCGGGATCCCGGCCCGGTTGCAGTGGTGGATGATCCGCTTCTGGTGGAGCGGGACCTCTTCCACCGAGATCTCCACCCCGAGATCGCCGCGGGCGACCATCACCGCGTCGCTCTACTCCAGGATCTCGTCGAAGTTGTCCAGCGCTTCCTTCTTCTCGATCTTCGCCACGATTCCGACGGCTCCCGCGTCCCCGGCGATCTTTTCCACGAGCTTCCGCAGCGCCACAATGTCCGCGGCGCTCCGGACGAAGGAGAGGGCGAGGTAGTCGACCCTCTCCTTGAGGGCGAAATGCACGTCCGTTTTGTCCTTCTCGGTGAGCGCCGTGACCAGGGACGCCCCGCCCGGCGCGGCGATCCCCTTGTGTGAGTAGAGCGGCCCGCCGGCGATCACCCGGCAGACGAGGCGGTCGGGCCCCTTCTCCTCCACGCGCAGCTCGATCTCCCCGTCGTCGAGGAGGAGCCTGTCCCCGGGATGAACCCCGGAGATCAACTCGGGATGGGGAAGGGGGACGGCGTCCACGGCGTTCGGGGAGGATGAGAGGGTCACCCGCGCCCCCTGTTCCAGGACGAGGGGCTCGGGATCGATCTTCCCGATGCGCAGCTTCGGCCCCTGCAGGTCGACCATGATCGCCACCGGAGTCCCCTCCTCCGCGGCGATCTCCCTGATCGTCGCGATGTCCCGGGTGTGTTCGGAGTGAGTCCCGTGGGAGAGGTTTATCCGGGCGACGTCCATCCCGGCGCGCACCATCGCCCGGAGGGTTTCCTTGTTCCGACAGGCGGGTCCGATCGTCGCCACGATCTTCGTCCGCGTAGCGTTGGGATCGTTTATCTTGTTCACGATGCCGATTGTATGTCACACAAGCGGAAAACGCACGTCACTTGATCCGCCCGGGAACATCACGGATAATAGACACATCCGGTCCCGTCGTCTAGTGGCCTAGGATATCGGGCTCTCATCCCGGCGACAGGGGTTCGAATCCCCTCGGGACCAAACCCAACCGAGGCGTTTGCCTCGGTTTTTTCTTTTGCGTTTGTCCGCCGGGACGGATCCGGCTAAAATAGAAAAGGTGAAAAAAAGATGAAGAGGCTTCCTGATCTGCTTACCGCCTCACGCGGATTGATCGCCGTCATTATCTCCTTGTTGGGGCTCGTCGGTCCGGACGCGCTGGAATCCGTGATCCTGCTCATCATCATCGGCTGGACGACCGACATCCTCGACGGCCGGCTCGCCCGGCATTACGACAAGGGCGTGACCTGGGTCGGGGAGCGGGAGTTCGCGTTCGACATGATCATGGTCCTCGGCGGGCTGTGCTACCTCGTCCTCGCCGGGTTCATCCCGCCGGTCCCGGCGGCGATCTACGTCGGGGTGGCCGCGGGGTTCATCGCCTACTTCCGCTCGAAGATGGTCACGATGTCGTTCGCCTTCCCGATCGTCGCCCTCCCGCTCATCGTCGCCTACTTCAACGCCCCGCGCGCGGCGTGGATCTTCATCATCTGGATCGTCCTCGCCCTTCTCTACGACTGGAAGCGGTTCAAGGGAGTGGTCCTCGAGTTCATCGAGAACGCTAAGGAACTCGCCCGCCGCTACTAGATGAGCCGCCCCGGGTTCCTGCGCAGGTGGGCGTAGGCGCGATCGGTGGCGACCCGCCCCTGCGGGGTCCGCTTGATGAACCCCTCCTGCAGCAGATAGGGCTCGACCAGGTCGGTCAGGGTGTCCTTCTCCTCCGAAAGGGCGGCGGCGAGGGTCTCCAGCCCGACCGGCCCGCCGTTGAACTTGTCGATCAGGGCGATCAGGACGGCGCGGTCGAGCCGATCCAGACCCGCGTCGTCGATCTCGAGCATGGCGAGGGCGGCCCGCGCCGTCTCGCGGTCGATCCTTCCATCTCCTCTTACCTGCGCGTAGTCGCGCGCCCGCCGCAGCAGGCGCCCGGCGATCCGCGGTGTCCCGCGCGCCCGCGCCGCCAGCTCACGCGCCCCGTCGTCCGTCACCTCCACCCCGAGGAGCTTGCCACCGCGGACGATGATCGCCTGCAGCTCCTCCACCGAGTAGAAGTTCAGCCGGAACGAGACCTCGAACCGGTCGCGCAGCGGGGCGGAGATCAGGCCGGCGCGGGTCGTCGCCCCGATTAGGGTGAACGGGGGAAGGTCGATCCTCAGCGACTGGGCGTTCGGCCCCTCCCCGAGGATGATGTCGATCTTGTAGTCCTCCATCGCCGGGTAGAGGATCTCCTCCACCGGCCGGCGCAGGCGGTGGATCTCGTCGATGAAGAAGATGTCCCGCGGCCGCAGGTTGGTGAGGATCGCCGCGAGATCCCCCGCCTTCTCGATCGCCGGACCGGAGCTGATCCGAATCCCCACCCCCATCTCCGCGGCGATGATCTGGGCGAGGGTCGTCTTTCCCAGACCGGGAGGGCTGTGCAGGAGAACGTGGTCGAGCGGCTCGTCCCGCCGCAGAGCCGCCTCGACGTAGATGCGCAGCTTCTCCTTCACCGCCTCCTGGCCGATGAACTCCTCCAAGGTGCGCGGGCGCAGGGTCTTCAGCGCCACCTCGTCCGCGGCGGTCTCGGGCTGGACGATCCGTTCGGTTCTCATCTTAAATTCATTTTACCGGACGACGCGCGACCCGTTCAAACGCGGACCGCCCGCGGCTAGAGCGACTCGTGCTCGGTGCGGGCGATGATCTCGTCCTGGAGGGCTTTGCTCAGGTCGCAGAAGTAGTCGGAGTAGCCGGCGACGCGCACGATCAGGTCGCGGTGCTCCTTCGGGTTCCGCTGCGCCGCGCGCAGGGTCGCGGCGTCGACGACGTTGTACTGCACGTGGTGGCCGCCGAGGGCGAAGTAGGTGCGCACCAGCTTGACGAACTTCCCGATCCCGTTCGGGTCGGCGAGGAGCCGCGGGGTGAGCTTCTGGTTGAGGAGCGTCCCGCCGGTGCGCAGGTGATCCAGCTTCGCCGCCGAGAGGAGGGCGGCGGTCGGGCCGTTGCGGTCCGCCCCCTGTACCGGGGATATCCCCTCGGACAGCGGCCTTCCGGCGTGGCGGCCGTCCGGGGTCGCGCCGGTCACCGCCCCGAAGTAGACGTGGACCGTGGTCGGGAGGAGGTTGATCCGGTACTCGCCTCCCTTGGTGTTCGGCCGCCCGTCGATCGCGGCGAAGAAGGCCTCGAAGACGCGCTTCATGATCTCATCGGCGTAATCATCGTCGTTCCCGTACTTCGGGGTCCGGTTGACGAGGAGCTGGCGCAGAGGTTCGCTCCCGGCGAAATCATCCCGCAGGGCCGCGAGGAGCTCCGCCATCGTCACGTCCCTCCGGTCGAAGGCGTGGTACTTGAGTGCGGTCAGGGAGTCGGTCATCGTTCCCAGTCCCACCCCCTGGATGTAGGTCGAGTTGTAGCGGGCCCCGCCAGCGTGGTAGTCTAGTCCGGTCTCGATGCAGTCGTCGACCAGGAACGACAGGAACGGGGCGGGCATGTACCGTGCGTACAGCCGCTCGATCACGTTGTTCCCCCGGATCTTGACGTCGATGAAGTGGCGCAGCTGCCGTTCGTAGGCGGAGAACAGCTCGTCGAACGACGTGAACCCGCGCGGATCCCCGGTCTCGGGCCCGATCCTCTCCCCGGTGCGCGGGTCGACCCCGTTGTTCAGGGTTATCTCGAGGACCTTCGGCATGTTGAAGTAACCGGTGAGGATGTAGGACTCCTTCCCGTACGCCCCGGTCTCCACGCACCCGCTCGCCCCGCCGCCCCGGGCGTCGGCGATCGATTTGCCCTGGCGGAGGAGCTCCTGCACGATCGCGTCGGCGTTGAACAGCGACGGCTGGCCGAACCCGGTGGCGATGATCTCCGCCGCGCGGGCGAGAAACCGGTCCGGGTTCACCTGGGACACCTGGATCCGCGCGTTCGGTTGGATCAGGCGCATCTCCTCGACCACGTCGAGGATCAGGTAGCTGATCTCGTTCACCGCGTCCCGCCCGTCCGGGGTCAGCCCGCCGGGATCGACGGTGACAAAATCGGTGTAGGTCGCGCTCTCCTCCGCGGTCACCCCGACCTTCGGCGGGGCGGGCTGGTTGTGGAACTTGATCCACAGGCACTGGAGGAGCTCCTCGGCCTGGGCGCGGGTGAGGGTTCCGTCCTTCAGGCCCTGCTCGTAGAACGGCCATAAGTGCTGGTCGAGCCGCCCCGGGCTGAACGCGTCCCAGGTGTTCAGCTCCAACGTCACCCCGAGGTGGACGAACCAGTAGTACTGGATCGCCTCCCAGAGGTCGCGCGGGGCGTGGGCCGGGACGCGGGTGCAGACCGCGGCGATCCGTTCCAGCTCCCGCTTCCGTGTCGGATCGGTCTCGCGCTCGGCCCGGGCGCGGGCCGCCGCGGCGTGGCGGCGGGCGTAGGCGATCAGCGCCGCGGCGGCGATCCGCATCGCGGCCAGCTCCTCGTGCTTGTCGTGGGCGCGGGGATCGCCGAAGTAATCGAGGCCTTCGATCCGAGCGTCGATCTGCCGGATGAACCCGAGCAGCCCGCGGTGGTAGATCTTGTCGTCGAGCACGGTGTGGCCCGGGGCGCGCTGCTCCATGAACTCGGTGAACACGCCGGCCCGAAACGCGGCGCCCCATTCGGGCGTCATCGCGGCGAA
>JAJRTG010000109.1 GCA_024278395.1 Fidelibacterota bacterium
GATCATCGCCTCCACCACCTTGGGATGGGTGGACAGCCCGAGGTAGTTGTTGGCGGCGAGCATGATCACCTCCCGCCCCTCCACGGTGCACGTCGGTCCGCTCGGGCTCTGCAGCTCCTTCGGTTCCCAGGTCAGGTGCTCCTCCACCAGGCGTTGGTACTCCTCACCCAGGTACTTTGTCGGGTGCCGGTTGAGAATCATCAAGATCACCCCTTTGTTTGATGTGCGGCGCACGGCCGCTGCTATATCCGGATGCCTTATCCTAACAGAATTCCCCGCGTTTTTCCACGGGCGGGCTGCCGCCAGCGGAACCGGACCGCTCGCGGATAATCCGTTCACAGATCCCTCACATCTTCCCGGCAGAATAAAGGCATCAACATCTCCAAAGGAGGAGGAACATGAGTAAGAAGTTCGTAAAGAGAGCGATAACGTTAGCGTTGCTGGGAAGTCTGTTGGCTTTCGGAGTGGTATTCGCACAGGGGTTCGGCTACTACGGCCGTACAAGGACGCTCACCGCCTCACCGGAAGTGGAATCGGCGCTCCTGGAGGCGCTCACCGGTCCGGAAGGTGAGTACGCGGCGTACGCGATGTACGACGCGGTGATCGAGAAGTACGGCGATGTGGAGCCGTACGTGACGATCCGGGAGGCCGAAGCGCGCCACATCGCGGCCCTGCAGCGGCAGCTCGACCGGTACGGGATCGATTATCCGACGGAGAACCCCTACCTGGGGCAGGTAGAGGCCCCGGAATCGCTGGAAGCGGCGGCCAAGGCGTGGGCCGACGGGGAGATCGCGAACGTCGCGCTCTACGATCGGCTCCTAGAACAAATCCCGGAGGACGAGTACCCGAACGTGGTGCGGGTGTTCGAGAACCTGCGGCGGGCGTCGCTCGAGGCGCACCTGCCGATGTTCCAGGCGGCGGCGGAGAACGGCGGCACCCTCACTCCGGAGCAGATGCAGGCGCTCTCCCCCCATGCCCAGGGCGGAGACGGGTGTGGAGACCAGCACGGCGGACGCGGCCACGGTCGCTGGAACAGGCACAAATAGGGGAAACCCTCCCGCTGGCTTACGGGGCTCGGGCCTCCCGGGCCCCGCTTTTTTATCCCCCGCCGACCGGGGGGATGAACGCAACGCTCGTCCCGTCTTTAAGCTCGGAGTCGAGTCCGCCCAGGAAGCGCGCGTTCCGCCCGTCGATCAGGATGTTGATGTACCCCTGGGAGAGCCCTTGCTCAAGCTCGGAGTGGAGCTCCGGATGAGCTTCTGAGAGGACCGAGATCAGGTCGCGCAGCCGCGCACCGGCGGGGAGCTCGATCCGCAGCGGAAACGGATGGATATGGGCCCGCAGCCCGCCGAACGCCTTCACTACGACCTCAATCTTCCCTTCCATATCAAGGTGAAGGTTACCCGGAGAGGGGTGGACGAGCAAATTGGTAGCGATTGGCGGGGGATGGTCCGACTGTTATAATCCACCCATACAATCCCGAACGAGGTTCAAAAGATGGATAAGAAACGCGTCCTTGTGTGCAGCGCCTGGCCCTACGCCTCCGGGGTTCCCCATCTCGGGAACCTGGTCTCGTCCCTCCTTTCCGGGGATGTCTTCACCCGCTACTGGCGGATGCGGGGCAAGGACGTGCTGTATGTCTCGGGAAGCGACGCACACGGGACGCGGATCGAGTACGAGGCGCGGCAGCTCGGGATCCCGCCCGCCGAGCTCGCAGCCCGCAACCACGAGAAGATCGTGCAGGTGATCGAGGGGTTCGGGATCGAGTTCGACAACTACACGATCACCGAATCTCCGGTGCACGTGCGCTTCGTACAGGAGATCTACCTCCAGATGGAACGCAACGGCTACATCGTCACCCAGGAGGAGAACCGCGCCTACTGCCGCAACTGCAAGATCTTCCTCGCCGATCGGTTCATCACCGGGACCTGCCCGCGCTGCGGGGCGCCCGGTGCGATGGGGAATCAGTGCGACACGTGCGGGGCGATCCTCGAGCCGGAGGAGCTGATCGATCCGGTGTGCAGCTTCTGCGGGAAGAGCGACATCGAGTTCCGCCCGACCAAGCACTGGTACCTCGACCTGGCCAAGCTCGCCCCCAAGCTGCGCGAATACGTGAGTTCGCGCGACTTCCAGGGGAACGTGCGGCTGTTCACCGAGCGGATGATCGCCGACGGGCTCAGACCGCGGGCGATGACGCGCGACATCTCCTGGGGGATCCCGGCCCCGTTCGCCGGGGCGGAGGGGAAGGTGATCTACGTGTGGGGCGAGGCCGCCCTCGGCTACGTCTCGGCGGTTATCGAGCACTTCGGGGGGGACGAGCGGTGGAGGGACTTCTGGTTCGGGGACGACGTCCATCAGATCTACACGATCGGCAAGGACAACATCCCGTTCCACACCCTGATCTTCCCCGGCCAGTTGATCGCCTCCGGACAGGGGTATCACCTCCCGGACCAGATCGCGGCGACCGAATACCTGAACTGGACCGGAGGACAATCGTTCTCCAAGTCGCGCGGGATCGGGCTCTACTGCGACGACGCCCTCGAGGTCCTCGACCCGGAATACTGGCGGTTCTACCTCCTGTACAACCGCCCCGAGGGCCGCGACGTGAACTTCTCGTTCGAGGAGCTGGACAAATCGATAAACGGCGTGTTCATCTCCAACGTCGCCAACCTGATCAACCGGGTGCTCTCGTTCGTCCAGACACGCTACGATCGCATCGTTCCCGATGAGCCGCTCGATCCCGAGATCGCCGCACGACTGGAACAGGCAAAGGAAGCGTACGCGAGAGCGTTCGAGGAAGGGTCGCTCTCCCGCGCCCTGCGGGAGGCCGCCTCCCTCGCCGTGTTCGGGAACGAGTACTTCCAGCGGAAGGCCCCGTGGGCGACGGGCGACGCCGCCGCGGTCGGGAGCGCGTTCCACCTGGTGAAGGGGATGGCGGTCATGCTCTATCCGTTCGTCCCCAAGTTCGCCGCGCAGGTCCTACAGGCGATGGGAATCGAGCAAGCAAACTGGGAGGAGATCGATTCCCCGGACGGCGGCCGGGAGATCGCGGCCCGGCGGGTCCTTCTCGATAGGATAGAAATCGCACAGGTGAAATCGCAGATCGAGAGCGTGGGCAAGGGGGAGGACAAGGTGCCGTTTGAGGAGTTCGAGCGGCTCGATCTGCGCATCGGGGAGATCCGGGCCGCGGTCCCGATTCCGGGGACGGACCGGCTGTACCGGCTGACGATCGACGTCGGGGGGGAGCTGCGCACGAGCGTCGCCGGGCTGCGCCGCGATTACCCCCAGGACGCCCTTATCGGAAAGAAGGTCGCCGTGGTGGCGAACCTTGCCCCGGTAACGGTGAAGGGGGTAAAATCCGAGTGTATGCTCCTTGCGGCGAAAGGGGATATAATATCACTACTCTCCCCGGACAGGGATGTCCCTCCGGGGGTGCGAATCGGCTAACCCTATTGAAAAGGGAAATCGGTATCGCTAAAATCAACTTTGATTGAGGTGCTTTTCTATGTATGCTGTGATTGAGACAGGTGGAAAACAGTATCGCGTTGAACAAGGGATGCTCCTCGAACACGAGCGGCTTGACGGGGCCAACCCCGGAGATCCGGTCACGTTCGATAAGGTGCTCATGGTCGTGACCGACGATGAGGTCAAGGTCGGGGATCCCTACCTTACCGACGTCGCTGTCAAGGGAGAGGTAAAAGAGGAAAGGCGCGGTGACAAGGTCGTGGTCTTCCGCTACAAGAGCAAGAAGGGCTACCGCCGTAAGAAGGGGCATCGGCAGCCCTACATGCGCACACTGATCACCGCGATCGAGGCCTAGGAGGCGACGTGGGGGAGATCATCGTCCAGCGCGATGAAGAAGGGCGGATAGTGGCCCTGATCGGAGAGGGGATGGGAGAGCCCAACGCCGCGACGCGCAGCGGAATGTACTTCCTGCGGGCGGCGGAGAATGCGCTCTCCGAGTACCTGCGCCTCTCCCCGACCCTCACCGCGACGGACGAGGTGAGGATGATCGTCGACCGGAGCGATCCCTTGCTGAACCGGGAGATCGATGCGGTGATGGAGACGGTGGTCAGGGGATTGAAGCTGTTGGCGCAAGACTTCCCGGGTGATCTCGTGGTGCACGAGGCCACTTTGGGGGTGAAGGTTTGACGGAGGATAACTGATGGCACATAAGACGAGCACCGGCTCGACTTCCAACGTCCACGACAGTCCGGGCAAGCGCCTGGGCGTGAAGCGGTTCGGTGGAGAGTGGGTGAACGCGGGGACGATCATCGTCCGCCAGCGTGGAACCAAGTACGGTTTGGGGAAGAACGTCGGCCTGGGACGGGACTTTACGATCTACGCCACCGCTCCGGGTTATGTTCACTTCGAAGGGCACAAGAAGACTTACGTGAGCGTCCTGCCGACGCGGGAGGCGTAGCGCCTCCCGATGGCCGCCCCTCTAGCGTCCGATGTTTCTCGATGAAGCGAAGATCCGCGTCCAGGGTGGGCGTGGAGGGGACGGGGTGATCAGCTTCCTCTACAATCGCCACAATCCGCGTGGAGGGCCCGACGGCGGGGACGGCGGCCCTGGCGGGGACGTCATCATACGCGCCTCCACCAGCCTTTCCACCCTCTATTCCTTCCGCAACGAGCCGACGTTCCGCGGCGGAAACGGGGCGCCGGGCGGGCGCAATCAGCGCCGCGGCGCGCGGGGGAAGGACACCGTGATCGAGGTCCCGGTGGGGACGGTGGTGCGCGACCTCACGACCGGTGAGGTGATCGCCGACCTGACCGTCCCCGGTGAGGAGGTCGTACTCGCCCGCGGGGGTGAAGGAGGACGGGGAAACCGGAGCTTCACCACCTCGATCCGCCAGGCGCCGCGCATCTGTGAACGCGGTCTTAAGGGGGAATCGAGGACCCTCCTCCTCGAGCTCAAGCTGATCGCCGACGTGGGGATCATCGGCTATCCGAACGTCGGAAAGTCGAGCCTGATCTCGCGCATCTCCGGGAAGAAGGCGAAGGTCGCCGACTACCCGTTCACCACCATCGTCCCCAACCTGGGAGTGGTGGACGTGGACGGGGTGCACCAGTTCGTGGCGGTCGACATCCCGGGGCTGATCGACGGGGCGCACGCCGGCAGGGGGTTGGGGGACAAGTTCCTCCGCCACGTGGAGCGGACGCAGCTTCTGATCCACATGGTCGATCTGGCGGGGCTGGAGGGGCGCGATCCCCTCGATGACTACGCCAGGATCAACGCCGAGCTCGCCGCGTTCAGCCCACGGCTCGCAACGCGTCCGCAGATCGTCGTCGGGAACAAGATCGACCTCATCGGGGAGGAGAAGGCGGAAGAGATGGTGGCGCGGTTCGCCGGGATCGGAGTTGAGCTTCATCCGATCTCGGTGGCGACCGGAGCCGGGGTGAGGGCCCTCGTTAACCGTACGTTCTCCCGGCTGGAGGAACTCAGGGAGAAGAGCGACGCCCCGCCCACATTGGCGCCGGAGCGCCGGGTGTACCGGTATCACGGCGAGACCGGATTCTGGGTCGATCGGGAGGGGGAGGTGTTCGCGGTCCGCGGCACCGAGGTGGAGAAGTTGGTGAAGAAGCTGGTGCTCGACAGTCGTGACGCCTGGGAGTACTTGAGCGAGCGCTTGGAGAAGATGGGAGTACTGCGCGAGCTTCACCGCCGCGGGTGCAGCGACGGCGATCTGGTGCGGATAGGAGATGTAGAATTTGAGCTTAAAGGGTAGAATCGGGCTTTTCGGTGGGACGTTCAATCCCCTCCACAACGCGCACCTGCTCGTCGCGGACAAGGCGCTCGCGCAGTTCGGGCTGAAGGAGGTGATCTTCATCCCGTGCGGGATCCCCCCGCACAAGGAGGTCGCCGACGGGGTGAACAAGGAGGACCGCTACGAGATGGTGCGACGGGCGATCGCCGGGCATCCGCGGTTCTCCATCTCCCGCATCGAGATCGATCGGGAGGGACCGTCGTACACGATCGACACCATCCGGGCCCTCAAGGGGAAACATCCGGAAGGGCTGTGTTTCATCGTGGGGGCGGATCTGCTGGCGCAGATCGAGACATGGAAGGAGCCGGAAGAGCTCCTCAAGAGCGTCCCGTTCATCGTCGCCCCGCGGGACGGGGTGAAGAGGGAGATCTTCTCCGCCCCGCCGTTCGATCGGGCGGAGATCCACTTCCTCGATATGAAGGAGGTCGATCTCTCCTCTACCTGGGTGCGCGAGGCGGTCAGACGGGGGGAGGAGTTCGAGGGATGGGTGCCGCCGCAGGTGGCGGCCTACATTCGGGAACACGGTCTTTATCGGGAACTGACGAAATCACTTACATAAATAGGAGGTAAGGATAAAGGAGACACTACGCGTCAACGAACGGATCAGGGAACCTGAGATCCGGGTGATCGACGAAAACGGGAACAACCTCGGAGTGATGCCGACGGCCCAGGCCCTCGCCCTCGCCAAGGAGAAGGGGCTCGACCTGGTGGAGGTCGCCGGCCAGGCGAAGCCGGTGGTGTGCAAGATCGTCGATTACGGGAAGTACTACTACCAACAGGCGAAGCGCGAGCGCAAGCAGAAGCGCCGCTCCCGGTTGAAGGAGATGAAGTTTACGATCAAGATTGGGGAGCACGATTTTCAGACGAAGATGAGGCGGGTGCGCGAGTTCCTCACTAAGGGAGACATGGTGCGGGTGAGCATCTTCTTCCGCGGGCGGGAGATCGTGCACATGTCGCGGGGGCAGGACCTGCTCAAGCGGGTCGCCGCCGAGGTGAGCTACATCGCGCGGGTGGAACAGGCCCCAAAGGCGAAGGGCAAGGTCCTGCAGATGCTGCTTGTCCCCACGCATCCCCGCCAAGGATAGGAAGGAGGAGAAAATGCCTAAGCAGAAGACGCACCGAGCCGCGAAGAAGCGGTTCAAGTTCTCTAAAACCGGGAAGGTTCTGCATCACATGTCGAACTACTTCCACAAGAACGTGAAGAAGCGCCCGAAGGCGAAGCGCCAGGCCCGGCAGGACAAGGTGCTCACCGGCGGGCAGGCAAAGAGGATCAAGAAGATGATTCATACCTAGGTAGGAGGAGAGAAATGCCACGTGCACGGGGAGGAAACAAGAGACTGGAGAGCCGTCGAAAGATCATGCGGCTCGCCAAAGGGTTCAAGGGGAAGCGCGGTACATCGCACCGAATCGCCAAGCAGTCGGTGATGAAGGCGATGCGGAACAGCTACATCGACCGCCGCCGCCGCAAGCGCGACTTCCGCAGGCTCTGGATCACCCGCATCGGAGCGGCGGCGCGGCAGCACGGCCTCTCCTACTCCGAGTTCATCGGGGGGCTGGAGAAGCGGAAGATCGGGCTGAACCGCAAGATGCTCGCCGACATCGCGGTGCGGGACGCCGATACGTTCGCCGCCCTCGCCGAGATGGCGAAGGAAGAAGCGGTCAAGGGGTAATGGACTTCCAGTCGATAGTCCTCAAGCTGCATGATTTCTGGCGCGCGCGCGGCTGCCTGATCCTGAACCCGTACGACGTCGAGACCGGGGCGGGGACGTTCAACCCGGCAACCTTCTTCGGGACCCTCGGTCCGGATCCGTGGCGGGTCGGGTACGTCGAGCCGAGTCGGCGGCCGACCGACGGGCGGTACGGAGAGAACCCGGTCCGGTTCCGGCTGCATCATCAGTACCAGGTGATCCTGAAACCGGCTCCGGCCGACGTGCAGGAGGTCTACCTCGCGAGCCTGGAGGAGCTCGGACTGCGATTGGCCGAGCACGACGTCAAGTTCGCCGAGGACGATTGGGAGTCGCCGACCCTGGCCGCGTGGGGGGTCGGGTGGCAGGTGTGGCTCGACGAGATGGAGATCACCCAGTTCACCTACTTCCAGCAGATGGGCGGGATCACGCTCGATCCGATCTCGGTCGAGCTCACATACGGCCTGGAGCGGATCGCGCTGCTGCTGCAGGGGAAGGAGAGCGCGTTCGATCTTGACTGGAACGAGAACGTCTCCTACGGGACGCTGTGGAGGGAGAAGGAGCGGGAGTTCTCGATCTACAACTTCGAGCGGGCGAACGTCGAGCGGATTCAACAGATGTTCCAACTGTGCTCGGACGAATGCCGGGACAACCTCGCGGCCGGGCTTGTCTACCCCGCCTACGACTACGCGCTCAAGTGCTCGCACCTGTTCAACATCCTGGACGCACGCGGGGCGATCAGCGTGACCGAGCGGGAGAGCTACATCGCCCGCATCCGCGCCCTCGCCGTCGGGTGCGCGGAGGCGTACATGCAAAAGAGAGGAGAAGATGCCTGATCTTCTGTTCGAAATCGGCACGGAGGAGCTCCCCGCCCTCGAGATCCCGCGGTTGGGGAAGGCGCTGCAGGAGGAGGCGACCCGGGAGTTCGCCGCCCGCCGGATCTCCTGCTCCAGAATCGACCTTTACTACACCCCGCGGCGCATCGCGCTCATCGTGCGCGACCTTGCGGAAAGGCAAGAGGACCGCGTCGAGGAGGTGAAGGGGCCGCCCGCCGCGGTGGCGTTTGACGCGTCCGGGAACCCGACCCAGGCGGCGATCGGGTTCGCCAAAACCCAGGGGGCATCGGTGGACGAGTTGGAGACCCGGGAAGTCGGGGGGAAGAGCTACCTGTATCTGCGCCGGAGCCTCCCGGGAAGGGAGACGGTGGAGATCCTCCCCGAGATCCTCCCCGATCTCGTCCGTCGGCTGCGCCCGAGCAAGTCCATGCGTTGGGACGATTCCGGGCTCACGTTCATCCGCCCGATCCGCTGGCTCGTCTGCCTGTACGGCGACGCCGTGATCCCGGTACGGCTCGGCCACCTGACGGCGGGACAAGAGACGCGCGGGCACCGGTTCATCGCACCGCAGCAGGTCACGATCGCCCGGGCGGAGGACTACGAAGAAACGCTCTCCGGGGTCTTCGTCACCGTGGATCAGAAAAAGCGTGAGGACGCTGTCATGACAGCGCTCAAGGAAGCGGCGGCAGCCCGGGGAGGGAACTACCTCCTCGACCCCGTGCTCCTCACCCGGATCGTTAACGGGGCCGAGCATCCCGTCCCGGTGATCGGGAGCGTCCCGGAGGAGTTCCTCGACCTCCCGGTGGAGGTCGTGCAGGCGACCCTGCATGAGGAGGGGAAGTTCGTCCCGTTCGTCCTCTCCGACGGGACAAGCCCGTACTTCATGGGGTTCCGCGACGGCCTTCCCGACGAGAAGGGGATCGTCCGCGCCGGGTTCGAACGGGTGGTCCGCGCCCGGCTGCGCGACTCGCGCTTCTTCTTCGAGAAGGACCGCACCCGCCCTCTCGCGGATCGGGTGCGGGAGCTCAAGAGCGTGATCTACGACGTCCGCCTCGGCTCCCTGTGGGAGAAGGTGGAGCGGATCAGGACCATCGCCGGGATGATCGCCGGCGCTCTCTCCGCCCCGCCAGCAGAGGTCGACCGGGCGGCGTTCCTGTGCAAGGCCGACCTCGTGACCGAGCTCGTGCGCGCGTTCCCCGAGCTGGAGGGGACCGCGGGAGCGATATACGCCAAGCTCGACGGGGAACCGGACCCCGTGGCGCGGGCGATCGGGGAGCACTACCTCCCGCGGGCGTCTGACGATCCCCTCCCGGCGACACCCGTGGGAGCGGCGGTCAGCCTGGCGGACAAGCTCGACACGATCGTCGGGGCGCTCCTCGTCGGCGAGGCCCCCAAGGGCTCGCGCGACCCCTACGGGCTGAAACGCCAGGCGAACGCGGTCGTGCGGCTCGCGGTGGAAAAGATGGTCGACCTCGATTTCATCGCCCTCATCGACGAGATCAAGGAATCCTACGCCACGGTCGAGAAGAAGGCGGATTTCTCCGAGGTGACCTCGTTCCTCGCCGACCGGGCGTCCCAGGTCCTGCGTCAGCGCTACGGGATCCCGCCCGACGTGATCGCGGCCGTCGCCGCGGCCGGGGTGGGGAACTTCTATCGCACGCTTCTGCGGGCGCAGGCGCTCTCCGCCCGGAAGGCCCGCGAGGACTTCGTCGCGCTGCGCCTCGGTTTCTCCCGCGCGCGTAACATCACGAAGTCGGTGGAACGGAGCGATTTCGACCCCGGCCTGTTCACGGAGGACGCGGAACGGGAGCTCTGGCGGGAGTACCTGAAGGCGGAGGGGGAGATCGTCCGCGACCTCGAAGCAGGGGACTACGCAAGGGCCCTCAATCGACTCCTCATGCTTAAGGGTCCGATCGATCGCTACTTCGATGAGGTATTGGTGATGGATGAAGACGAGGCGGTACGCAACAACCGCCTGGCGTTCTTGAAGGCCCTTTCCGATCTCTTCCTGCGCATCGGGGATCTCAGCCTGATCGCCGTTGAAAACAGGGACTGATGAAGACGAGGCTCTCCGCAGCGCGCCTTTTCGTTTCGGAGATCGAGGTGCTCGGGTTCCACGGCTGCTTCCCGGAGGAACGGGAAAAAGGGAATCGGTTCCGGATCGATCTGGAGATGGAGGGAGCACTGGAAGGGGCGATAGAGACCGATCAACTTAAGGACAGCATAGACTACACGAAGGTGGTGGAGGCAGTCCGCGATGTCAATGAGAAAAAGAGATTCCGACTCATCGAGTCCTTCGCAGGTGCGATCGCGGACGAGCTCCTCCACCGCTTTCCCAGGATCAACCGGTTGACCGTGCGGGTGCGGAAGCTCGCTCCGCCCGGATTGAAGAAGGGAATATGGGTAGCCTTCGAGCTCACGAAGGAGCGGGGATAGAAGAGGGACTTGTCTACTTCTGCCTCGGCTCGAACCTCGGTGATCGGAAGGCCCATCTGGAATTCGGGATCTCCGGACTGATAAAGGAAGGAGTGGAGATCGTACGACGCTCGTCGCTCTACGAGACCGAACCGGTGGGACTCACCGACCAGCCGTGGTTCCTCAACCAGGTCGTCGCCGGGAGGACCGACCTCCCCCCGCGGGCCCTCCTCTCCGCATGCAAGAGGATCGAACAGGAGGCGGGACGGCGGGAGACGGTGCGCTTCGGCCCGCGCGTCCTCGACATCGACGTCGTCCTGTACAAGGGGATGGTCGTCCATGAGCCCGACCTTGTGATCCCCCACCCGCGCATGCTCGACCGGCGGTTCGTATTGGTCCCGCTTCTGGAGATCGCACCGCACATCCGCGATCCACGCAGCGGGAAGGAACTCGCACAGGTGCTTTACGGACTCGATGAGGGAAAGAAGGTGGAAAAATTAAAGGGAAACGAATTCTGATCTCAGTCGATTCCCCGGACGGGAAGGCGAAGCGGACCCGCGTCGCCATCCTCGAGGACGATCGGCTGATGGAGATCTACTACGGACACCCGACGCAGGAACGGATCGTCGGGAACATCTACAAGGGAAAGGTGGAGGACGTACTCCCAGGGATGGGGGCGGCGTTCGTCGACGTGGGGGAGCGGAAGAGCCTGTTCCTCCCCCAGGGGGAGATCAACGACCGGGTATTGAAGGAGCACGGGTTCAAGCCGTGGCAGGGGGCGGCTCCGATCGAGAAGATCCTCCGCCCCGGACAGTCCCTGGTCCTGCAGGTGCGCCGGGGCGGGATCGGAACCAAGAACCCGCAGGGCACGACCAAGATCAGCCTCCCCGGCCGGTTCTGGGTCTACCTCCCGACCGAGGATCGA
>JAJRTG010000110.1 GCA_024278395.1 Fidelibacterota bacterium
CGATCGATTCGGCGAGTGATTTGGGGATCTCGGGCAGGGCCGCGATCTCATCGACACTCGCCTGCTTGAGCTTCTCCACCGAGCCGAACGCCTTGATCAACGCCTTCCTCCGCTTCGGCCCGACCCCCGGGATCTCGTCCAACACCGAGGCCAGGCTCCTCTTTCCCCGCAGCTTGCGGTGGTAGGTGATCGCGAACCGGTGCGCCTCGTCGCGGATTTGCCGCAGCAACAGGAGCGCCTTGCTCTCCGGCGGGAGGCGGAGCGGGGCCGGCTCGCCCGGGCGGTAGATCTCCTCGTGTTTCTTGGCGAGGCCGATCGCTTCGATCCCGTCGAGTTCGAGCTCCTCCAGGACGGCCAGCGCGACCGCGAGCTGCCCCTTTCCGCCGTCGATCAGGAGGAGATCGGGAAACTCGGAGAACTTGCCGTGGGAGACGGTCGGATCGTGCAGCTCGGCGAGGCCGCGGCGGAACCGACGGCGCAGCACCTCGCCCATCATTGCGTAATCGTCCGGTTTGCCCGCCAGGTGGACCTTGAACCTGCGGTAGGCGTCGCGGCGCGGGCGGCCGTCCTCGAACACCACCATCGATCCGGTCGCCTCCCCGCCCTGGGTGTTCGAGATGTCGAACGCCTCGATCCGCTGGGGAAACGCGGACAGGGAAAGGATCTCGGCCAGTTCGGCCAGCGCGTCGCTCGCCTCCTCACCGACCAGGGCCGCGGATGCGCTCTCCCGCTTGAGGGAGTAGCGGGCGTTCTCGCACGCCAAGGCCACCAACCTCCGCTTTTCCCCGCGCTGCGGGGACTTCAGCCGCACCTTGTTCCCCCGCAGCGATGACAGCCAGTCCGCGATCTCGGCGGCGTCGTCCGGGGCGACCGGGAGGAGGACCTCCTTGGGGACGACGGCGGCAGCCGCGTAGTACTGGGACAGGAATGCGGACAGCACCTCGGCCTCGGTCGGCGTCCCCGGCGCGCGCAGGTGGAACGTCTCCCGCCCGGACAGCCTCCCGCCGCGGACGAAGAACACCTGCGCGCACGCTCTCTCCCCGTCGATCGCGATCCCGATCACGTCGCGGTCGACCGTGTCGGACAAGGCGACCGATTGGCGCTCCAGCGCCCGGTTGAGGGCGAGGATCTGATCGCGCAGTCGGGCGGCGAGCTCGAACTGTTCGCGGTCCGCCGCGTCTCGCATCCGAGTGCGCAGTGATTGCACCAGCCCGGAGATGCGCCCTTCGAACAGCATCGCCGCTCCGTCAACCGCGCGCCCGTATTCTTCCGGTGACACCAGCCCGGCACACGGGGCGAGGCAGCGGCCGATGTGGTAGTTGAGGCACGGCCGCCGTGGGTTCTTGAGCGGGAGGGCGAGGTTGCACGTGCGGATGGGAAACAGCTTCTGCGCCAGCTTCAGGGTGGCGCGCATCGCCTTGGCGTTCGTGTACGGGCCGAAGTAGCGCGCCCCGTCCCGTGCGCGGCGGCGCACGATCATCACCCGCGGGAACGGCTCGGCGGTGATCTTGAGGTAGGGGTAGCGCTTGTCGTCGCGCAGCCGGATGTTGAACCGCGGCTGGTATTTCTTGATCAGTGCGTCCTCGAGCAGGAACGCCTCGGCCTCGGTCGCGGTCTGGATCACCTCGAGATCGGCGATCTCCGCCACCAGGCGGCGCGTCTTCTCCGACAGGCCGCTCGGGGCGTGGAAGTAGGACCGGACGCGGTTTCGGAGCACCGCGGCCTTGCCCACGTAGATCACCTTCCCGCGGGCGTCGCGCATCAGGTATACCCCGGGCGCGGCGGGAAGCTGCGCCAATCTCTCTGCCAGCCTATCCGAGTTTCTCATCCCGCCCCATGGTAGCGGGGGCGGAAGACGGACTCAAGCTAGATAATCCGCTTCAGCCGCGGGTTCGGGGTGATCCCGGGGATGCGGCCGCGCTTGGCGACGGGTTGACCCTCGATCTCCTTGATGTCGGCGGTGAAGTCGATCGGGGGCGCGCTGGAGATGGCGCTTCCCACCCCGAACGCGTCGACCGGCGCGTCCTTGGCGCGGAACAGGCGGATCCGGTCAGGATCGATCCCACCGGAGACGACGATGTGCACGTGGGTGAACCCGGCCTGATTGAGGCGGGCGCGTACCTCCTTGACAAGCTCCGGGGTGACGCGCCCCCGCTCGCTCGGGGTGTCGAGCCGCACTCCCCACAGCCGATCCCCCAGGGAGCGGGCGACGCGCAGGCTCTCCTCCGCCTCGTCCTTGAATGTGTCCACCAGGGCGATCCGTTTCACGTTCGGGTCGATGTGGCGGTCGAACGCCTCGACCGCCTGCACCGTATCCCCGATGCACAGGATGAGGGCGTGGGGGATCGTCCCCGCCGGTGCGATCCCGGCGAGCCGCGCCCCGGCCGGGGTGGCGCACCCCTGGCACCCGCCGATCACCGCCGCGTACTCCAGGCGCGGGGAGACATCCGGATGCACGTGCCGGGCGCCGAAGTGGATCACCGGAATCTCTCCCGCCGCCTCCACGCAGGCGCGCGCCTGGGTGGCCCAGCCCGATTCGTGCGCCAGGATCCCGAGGATCGCGGTCTCGTAGATCCCAAACGCCCGGTACGGCCCACGGATGCGCAGCACCACCTCCCGCTCGTCCATCGCCTCCCCCTCGGCGAGCCCCCATACCTCGCTCCCCGGGGGAAGGACGCGGGCGAGGAGCGCCTTCACCTCGCGCATCCCGCACAGGATCCCGGCGCGGGCCGGGAAGACCTCCATTGTCACCCGCGGATCGACCCCCTCCTGCTCCAGGATGCGGCGGGCGTTCAGGAAGTAGACGTCCGCCGTCTCGCCGGACAGGATCCGGGCCGACGGCGCGAAC
>JAJRTG010000111.1 GCA_024278395.1 Fidelibacterota bacterium
CTGCAGCTGTAGAACGTGCGGCGCAGCTTGGTGGAGTACTTCTCCACCAGGACGCCGTCCCCGCACACCGGGCATGAAACCCCTGTGGAGACAGGCGCGGTCTTTCCACACTTCGGGTCGGTGCATTTGTAGTAGCGCCCGTACCGACCGGTCCTAAGCTCCATCGGGGCCCCACACTCCGGACAGGGGATCGTCTGAACGGTCTTCGCCGCGTATTCTTCCAGCGCCTCGCGTACGATCAGCTTTCCGTCGACGTACTTGTATGGCAGGTCCAGCGGAAGGTTCACGGTGTTGCGGCACTCCGGGTAGTTGGAACAGCCGAGGAAGTACGACCCCTTCCAATAGCGGAGCTCCATCGGCGCCCCGCACTTGTCGCAGGGAAGATCGCTCATCACCCGAAACGGCCGTTTACCCCCGTTCCCGAGCACCGATTCGAGCGCCCGCAGCCGTGCGGCGAACGGGGTGTAGAACTCCCGCAGCGCCTCGAGTCGGGTAAGTTCCCCCTCCTCGATCCGGTCGAGGTCCTCCTCCATGTGGGCGGTGAACTTCGCCTCCACGGTCTCCCCAAAATAGCGCTTGAGGAAATCGACGACGATCTGTCCGAGCAGGGTCGGGCGCAGGCTCCCCTTCTCCTTCACCGCGTAGCCCCGCTCCTGGATCACCGAGATGATCGTGGCGTAGGTGCTCGGGCGGCCGACCCCCTCCTTTTCAAGCAGGTTCACCAATCCAGCTTCACTGTAGCGGCGCGGCGGCTCGGTGAACTTCTGCCGCTTTTCGATCGAGGAGAGCTTTAGGACCTCCCCCTCCCGCAGTCCGGCCGGGATCTCGGGCTCGTTCTTCTTCGGCTCGGGGAACAGCTTCAGGAACCCGTCGAAGATGAGGGTGCTCCCACTCCCTTCCAGGGTGTATGGACCGGCGGAGAGGACGACCTTGCGGGTCCGGTAGACCGCCGGGGCCATCTGGGTGGCGAGGAAGCGATTGTAGATCAACGCGTAGAGCTTGCGTTGATCCGGAGTGAGATAAGGCCCGACCGCGTCCGGGGTCCGGGCGGGGTCGGTCGGTCGGATCGCCTCGTGGGCGTCTTGGGAGCGCTTCTTGTTCCGGTAGCGCCGTGGCTTCTCCGAGAGGTACTTCTCCCCGAAGCTCCGGGAGATCACCTCCCGCGCCGAGGAGATGGCCTCATCGGACATGCGGACGGAATCGGTACGCATGTAGGTGATCAGTCCGGTCGTCCCCTCGGGGAGGGAGACCCCCTCGTAGAGCTCCTGAGCGATCCTCATCGTCCGCTTGGGGGAGAAACCGAGAACCGATGAAGCCGCCTGCTGCATCGAGCTCGTGATGAACGGAGGAGGCGGCTGACGGAGGCGCTCCTTCTCGGTGATCTCCTCTATCACGATCCGCGCCGCCCGCAGGGCGGCTTCGACGGACTGCGCCTCGGCCGCGCTCCGCACCACGAACTTCTTCCCGTCCTTCTTGGTCAGGGAGGCGACGAAGACGCCGCCGTCGGTCAGCTCAACCTCGATCTCCCAGTACTCCTTGGGGACGAAGCTCGCGATCTCCGCCTCGCGGTCGCACAAAAAGCGCAGGGCGACCGACTGCACCCGTCCCGCCGAGAGCCCTTCGTACTTGCTCCCGGCGATGACCCGGGACAGGAGCGGGCTCACCTGGTAGCCGACGAGCCGATCGAGGATCCTTCGGGTCCGCTGCGCCTCCACCTTGTTCAGGTCGATCTGGGCCGGTTTTTTCAGCGCATCGAGGATCACCCGCTTGGTGATCTCGTTGAACACCGGCCGGGAGAACGCAGACTCGTCCTTGACCACGCGCTTCAGAATCGTGTACAGATCGTAGGCGATCGCCTCCCCCTCGCGGTCGTGGTCGGTGGCGAGGTATACAGCCTGCGCCCCCTTCGCCGCCTCGCGCAGGAGCTTCACCTGCTTGGTGCGCTTGGTCTCGAACTTGGGGGTGAAGTCGTGCTCGATATCCACCCCGAGGTCGTTCTTCGGCAGGTCGCGCACGTGCCCCTGCGAGGAGAGGACGAGGTAGTCCTTCCCCAGGAACGCTCCGATCGTGCGCGCCTTGGTCGGCGATTCAACGATGATCAGCTTCTTCAATCCCATACCCCCTTCATCGGATCGGCCCATTATACAGGGCCCTCCTTCGAAGTCTAATCGCTCCCTTTAAAAAGCGGCCGGACAACTGGTAGAATACCTCTTCCTGGAAAGGAGAACACATGCGCTACGTCGTCGTTGAAGGACTGCCCGCCGTCGGAAAGAGCGAAACCCTGGCGTTGCTCGCCCGATTCTATCCGGAGAGAGTCGTCGTGCTGCCCGAACTCGTGAAGGACGTCGCGCTTCGGGAGGGGATCGATATCCTGACGGAGCGAACCAGGCTCACCGCCGCGATCATCGCCGCTGTTCCCCGCCGCCGGAGGGAGATCGAGGAGGCGATCGGATCCGGGAAGCTCTGCCTCGAGGAGTCGCACCTCGGCGTCCATCTCGCCTACGCACAGGCGCTCGGAGACGCCGGATTCGTGGAGGCCTACGGGCGGATTAAGGACTCGCTCCCTCGTCCCGATCTCTACCTGCGCCTCACCGCGCCGATATCGGTCTCCGTAGCGCGTCAGAAGGGGAGGAACACCCCCCGCTTCTTCGTCGGCGGGGAGATCCTGGAGCGGATGCTCGCGCATCTGAACGAGTGGCACCTCTCCCGCCGGACAAAGGTCGTCCCGATCGACGCCGATCGCGACCCAGCCGAGTTTCTGGAGGAGGTGGAGCGGATCCTCGGACTCCGCTACGCCCCCATGGAAGCGCAAGTGCACGACGTATTCCCCATCCTTCTCCTCCTCGGCCGGCCGGCGAGCGGGAAGAGCGAGTTCATCGACTTCATGGAGAAGACCTCCGTCCCCGAGCGTGCGGCGCGTTACCACATCGGTAACCTGCGCGTCATCGACGATTTTCCCATCCTGTGGGAGAAATTCCTGGAGGACGACATCTGGGCCCGCCTCGGCCGGGGGAGGCTCTACTCCCGCCCGGCGAACGGAAACTACACCGTTACCGATCCGGGGATCTGGGCGTTCCTCATCGAGAAGCTCAACCTGGCGGCGAAGGAAGCCCTGAGCGGGATGTCGTCTGGGGACACCCTCCTGATCGAGTTCTCGCGCGGCGGGGACAACGGCTACCGGGAAGCCCTGTCGCACCTGTCACCGGAGATCCTGAAACAGGCGGCGATCCTGTACGTCGACGTCTCGTTCGAGGAATCGCGGCGGCGCAACACAGCGCGCTACGACAAGGCGCGCCGCGATTCAATCCTCGCTCACTCCGTCCCGTGGGAGGAGATGGAAGGAACGTACAAAACGGACGACTGGAAGGCGATCGCCCCTGCGCCATACGGAAAGATAACGGTGAACGGGATCGATGTTCCCTATGTGACCATGCCGAACGAACCGGAGCTGACCGATCCCTCCCTGCTCGACACCCGGTACGGCGCGGCTCTGACCACCCTGTGGAAAGGATCATAGCACGCGCTTGCCCCCGAGATAGACCCTCCTGAGGACGAGAGTTTCGGGGTCGAGGGCGATGAGATCTGCCCACCCACCCAAACGGAGGAGACCGACGCCAGTCTCTCCACAGGCACGCGCCGGGGTGGCTGAGGCCGCCATTAGCGCATCATCGAGCGGGAGCCCGACTTTGACGAGGGTTCTAACAGCCTCATCGAGAGCACACCCTCCCCCGGCGAGGGTCCCATCAGGAAGGCGGAATGCCCCTTCAACCAAACCCGCCGGACCTCGCTCGGAGATAAGATCGCTTATCGCTATAAGACGAGCCGAACCGGTAAGTCGATGCACGAGACGGATCATCGGGGCTGAAACGTGAACAAGGTCACAGATCAGCTCGATATGGACCCTGGGATCCTCCAGACAGGCGATTACCGCTCCGGGTTCGCGGTGATGGATCGGGCGCATCGCGTTGAACAGGTGAGTGGCGCGGGTCGCGCCGGCGGTGATCGCCGCGACCGCCTCCCTGTAAGTTGCATCCGTGTGCCCGATGCTGACCGTCACCCCATGGGCGACTACCCGCTCGATGAACTTCAATCCACCCGGAAGCTCGGGAGCGACGGTGACCACGCGGACAGCTCCCGCGGAGGCGCGCCAATAGGAGAGGAACTCCTCCCATGAGGGGGTGCGGATGAAATCTTCCTCGTGCGCGCCCTTACGTTTGGGGTTGATGTACGGCCCTTCAAGCCCGAGCCCGAGTATGCGCGCCCCGCTTCCTCCTCGACGTTGAGCGTCAATCGCCGCGGCGACGCTTCGACATACCCTGAGGATCTCCTCATGCGGCGCGCTCGCCACCGTCGGGAGGAACGCCGTCACCCCGCGGGAGAGCAGCCCCTCCGCGATCCCCAGAAGCCCGTCGGAATCATCGACCGTGTATTCGCCTAACCCATGGATATGGACGTCCACCCAGCCGGGACAGATGATCAAGCCGTCCAGATCTTCCCCTCTTCGATCCCGTCCCTTCTCGATCCCGACGATCCGTCCCCCTTCGATCCTCACCGTCCCCGGAGAAAGGGCGTTGACCGGAGTATAGACCGCCGCAGCGTTGAGCGATTCCCTCATCATCACCCCCTGGCGGCAACAGGGAAACCGCGCTAACATCCTAAACCAAGGAGGGGAAGAAAGTGAAGAACTGCCTGATCGATCCGCAAGAGCTTCTCCGGTTCGACTTCGGTCCGATGCATCCGTTCAAGATCTACCGGCTGGGGCTTGCATATGAGCTGATGGAGGCGTACGAGCTGACGAGCCTGGAGAGCGTGTACGTCCTCAAGCCGCGGGAGGCGACCGAGGAGGAGGCAAAAGCGTTCCACACCGACGGTTACCTTGAGGTCCTCCGCCTGGCCGATTCCGGGATGTGGATCCCGAGCCTGTTCTCACACGGCCTCGGCCCCGGCGACAACCCGGTCTTTCCTGGGGTGTACGAGTGGGGGATGTCCGTGGCGGGAGCATCGATCGAGTGCGCTGAAGAACTGCTGGCCGGACGGGCGCACGCCGCGCTCAACATCTCCGGCGGTCTCCACCACGCGATGCCGTCCCGGGCGTCGGGGTTCTGCCACATCAACGATCCGGTCCTCGCCATCCACGCGCTCTTGAAGGAGGGGAAGCGGGTCGCTTACATCGACATCGACGCCCACCACGGGGACGGGGTGCAGCACGCGTTC
>JAJRTG010000112.1 GCA_024278395.1 Fidelibacterota bacterium
ATGTGGCGGTTTCCCCTTACCACAATCACCCGCAGATTAAACAGACCTAACCAAGGTGTATACAGGGTGATGATGGCAGCAGCGATAAGAACCCCCCCTATACCAACAGCCCGATAAACGGTCCTTCCTTTTAGTCCCCCCTCGTTCACCCGTCAATGACCTCAATCTCCAGCTTGAGCAAAATACGAAAACTTTTATACACCTTTTGGCGCACAATGTCAATTAATTTGCGAATATCCGCGCTACTCGCCCCACCGAGGTTGAGGATGAAATTAGCATGTTTTTCAGATACCTTGGCCATTCCGACGCGAAATCCCTTCAAGCCGGCAGCCTCGATCAGCCGCCCCGCCGCATCCCCTGGGGGGTTCCTGAACACACACCCGGCGCTGCGGGAGGAGAGAGGTTGACTCTCCGCCCGCCGGGCGAGGAGGGCTCGACCGTCGTAGGCAGGCCCGTCCAGACGCAGCCGCGCCGCGAGGATGGGGACACGCTCCTCCCGGAACAGGCTGTCCCGGTAGGCAAAGCGGCAGCTCCGTTTGTCGAGGAGGGAGATCTCACCCCGCTCGTCGACCGCCCATACGTGTTCGACGAGCCCCCCGATCGTTCCCTCCGGGACCCCGGCGTTCATCGCGACCGCCCCGCCCACCGTCCCCGGGATCCCGGAAAGGAAGTCCAAGGAATGGATCCCGACACGGTGGAGCCGGACAAGGAGTTCACCGATGCGGGTACCGGCAAGTACATCCGCGTAGGGGCCGTCGATCCGGATCCCGGTCAGCCGCTCGGTGGAGATAACAACCCCGGGGTATCCGCGGTCGGGGAACAACACGTTCGAACCCGCGCCAAGGATAACATGGGGGACCGAGGCTCCACGGCACAGCCCGACGATCTCCCCAACGGCCGCCGGATGCTCCGGGAGGACGTAATAAGCGGCCTCCCCTCCCACCCCGAACGTGGTGTGCTGAGCCATCGGCTCGGCGAGTCTGACCTCGGCCGCCCTGCTGAGGCGGAGGAGGAACTCCTCCGGACTCACGCCGGACAGAACCTTCCCTCCTTCAGGAAACACGAGAGCTCCTCCGTCACCGTCCAGATATCACCTGCACCGAAGCTGATGATGAAGTCGCGCGGAGCGATGTAGCGCTTGAGGAACGAAAGGACCTCGTCCTTGCTGCGGATGAAATAGAGATCGGCCGTGGTCTCCTGCGCCACCGCCTCCACGATCGCTCGGGATGAGACCCCGGGGATCGGGCGCTCGTTCGCCGGGTAGATCGAGGTGATGACCACCGTGTCGGCCTGGCGGAAGGCCGCCCCGAACTCCGGACCGATCGTCTGGGTGCGCGTGTAGCGGTGCGGCTGGAAGATCGCCACGATCCGCCTCCGTTCCCAGCCGTCGCGGATCGCGTGCAGAGTGGCCTCGATCTCCTCCGGGAGGTGGGCGTAGTCGTCGACCACCGTCACCCCGTTCTCCTCCAGGAGCTGAAACCGCCGTTGCGGGAGCTGAAACTCTGAAAGAGCGGCCGCAGCCGCGGGGATGGGAACCCCGGCGAGGTACGCCGTCCCGATCGCGGACAGGGCGTTTCTCACGTTGTGGTCCCCGGGGGCGGGAAGGTGAACGGTGGCGAGCCTCCTCCCGCGATGGAGGACGTCGAACCGGGTGTGAAACCGGTGGTGGACGATCCCGGCGGCGCGAAGCTCGGCCTCGGGATGCAGGCCGACCGTGAGGGCGTCGGGAGTGAGGTGGGCGAGCGAATACACGTTGGGATCGTCGATCGACAGCACGGCCTTCTCCGACTGTTGGATGTACCGGGCGAAGCTCTCCTTTATCGCGGCGAAGGTGCAGTAGGTGGTCAGGTGATCCCGGCCGATGTTGTTCAACACCCCGATCGTCGGGTGGAGGGAGAGGAAGAGGCCGTCGCTCTCGTCCACCTCGGTGACGAAGTACTCCCCGCTCCCGAGATAGGAGTTCCCGTGCAGCCCGGGGCAGTACGCTCCGACCAGATAGCTCGGGTCCATCCCCACCGCGCGCAGGATGGTGGCGATCATCGCCGTGGTCGTCGTCTTCCCGTGCGTCCCGGTGACCCCGATGCTCCGGTAGCCGGAAAGGAGACGGCCAAGGGCGTGCAATCGGTGCACGACGGGAAGGTCCCGGGCGCGCGCCGCCTGCACCTCCACATTCCCCTCGTCGATCGCCGATGAGACGATCACCCCGTTCAATCCCGGGTCGGCGATGTGGCGCGCGTCGTGACCGAGGTAGATCTTCGCCCCTGCCCGGGCGAGCCTGCGGGTGGCGTCATTCTCCCGCAGGTCCGAGCCGGAGATCCGGACCCCCCCAGCGAGCATCACCGCGGCGAGCCCGCTCATTCCGGCCCCGCCGATCCCCACGAAGTGGTACCGCTTCCCTGCCTCGATCACGTCCGCGCCTCCCGTGCCAGGCTCTCGAGCTCCCCGAGGATCAGACGCGTGGCGTAGCGCCGTCCGACCCGTGCGGCGTTCCGCCCCATCCGGACCAGCCTCTTCTTGTCCTTCATGATCTCCTCAACCAAGGGGGCAAGTCCCCTCTCCATTAAGTCCTTCTCCTCCGCCACGACGCACGCCTGCGCCCGTTCCAAGTAGTGCGCGTTCTTGCGCTGGTGGTCGTCCGCCGCTCCGGCCCAGGGAATGAGCAGGGCGGGCTTCCCGCAAGAGGTGATCTCGGCGAGGGTGGTCGCCCCGGCGCGGGATACGATCAGGTCGGCGAGGGCGAACGCCTCACCCATCCGATCGATGTACCGGCGCACGATCACGTTCCTCACCCCCCCATCGTTGAACGCCTTGCGGATCGCATTTTCGTCCTCAGCGTCCCCGGTGACAAGTAGGACCTGAAGATCGTCGTCCCTGGACAGGGGTTCCATCGCCCGAAGGAGCGAGGATATAAGGGCGGTCGATCCGCGCGAACCGCCGAACACAAGCACCGTCTTCTTCGACGGATCGAGCCCGAACCGCCGATAGGCCTCATCCGACCGCTGGGCGAGGAGGAATTCCCGCCTGATCGGATTCCCGGTCACGACGACGCGCCGCGCGTGGGGGAAATGTCCCTTCGTCTGCGGGTAGGAGACAAGGACTTTATCCACGAACCGGGAGAGGATCCGATTCGTCAATCCGGCGACCAGGTTCTGCTCGTGGATGACCGTGCGGATCGGGAGGAACCTCCCGAGGACCGCCCCAAGGAGGACCGGGGTGAAGGAGGCGTACCCCCCCATTCCGATCAC
>JAJRTG010000113.1 GCA_024278395.1 Fidelibacterota bacterium
AAGGTCCGGCCTCGCCCCGGTGATCCTTCCGATCACCTCATCATCGTCTGAAAAGTACCCGTGATGTACCCCAACGATCGTAAGTCCGGGGTATCGGGCTTTCAGCCGGGCCGCCGCCCGGGCCGCTACACCGGGTCTCCCCCCGAGGAGGAAGACCCGCAGCCCGGATGACCCTGCCCGGGAGAGGAGGCGCTCGGCCAGGTCCACCCCGGTCACCCGTGCTGTAAGAGGCGCTCCTAAGAGGCGACTCGCCCAGATGACCCCCACCCCGTCCGCAATCACGAGGTCGGCCTGCGCGTAGGCGGAGAACAGTTCCGGGTCCCTGCCCGCCATGATGAGGGAGGTGCTGTTCGGGGTGACGACGATCCGCGCCCTCGTCTCATCCGCGGCCATCCGCTCCACCCGCTGAACGGCGGCGTCCAGGGCGAGGTCGTCGAACCCGACTCCGAAGATATATTTCCTCCCTCCCCGCGCGGTAACCCCGGATGTGCGAAACCGCGCTCTGCCGCGGCGGATGACCCACAACACCAGAAGGGCGGCGGCCGGGACGAGCGCATACCTCGGGCTTCCCTGGGCGATGCCCACCGCGGCCACCACGAACGCGCTCGTAAGAAGCAGCGCCGTCAATATAAACCCGGCGGGGGAGAAGCGGCGCGAGAAGAAACGGGGGGTGACGATGTCCCCAACGCCTCCGCTTACGAACATGACCTGAGTGGTAGCGAAGAGCGGGATCCCGATCGCAGCGAGCGGTCCAAGGAGGGAGATCGACACGGCTCCCTTCATCGCCCCACTTATCCCGAACAGAGCGAGGCTGAACGCCACGACCGAGTGATCCGTCCTGATCGATCCTCCCTTCAAGGCCCAGCCTATTTCGAAGACGAGGAAGAGGAGGGCCGCCAAAGGGATGTATAGGGCGATCGACGAGGTCCGGGTCTGCGGGGATGCCAAGCCGAGGAGGAGAGCGGTGAAAATGAGGACGCCGTCTATCGCAAGTTGGGTCCCCCGGCGGGGGAACCCGCGGCGGAGCGCCTCCCGCGCCCAGATGAGGAAGACGATCCATCCGAAGGTGAACGGGATCGAGAGCCAGTGGAGGAAGAAGAACCCGCCGCTCGGATCGGTGATGAACCGCACCCGGAAACCGAACCAAACTGCGACCAGTCCGGCCCCGATCGTGGGAAGGACCCCCTGTTTCCTGCCACACAGGAGGAGGATCCCGAGCGAAAGGCCGATCAGCTCAAGCCGCGGACCGACGATGAGGAACAGTGCCACGGGGATGACGAAAAAGCGCGCCTGGGGAAGGGCTCGTCCCACGAGCCCTTCGCGCGTCGATCCCCGCAAGTTTCTTCCCCCCCTGTCTTTCATCCCGGTTCAGAGTGTAGCGACTTTGTCTGACCGGAGAAAGACAGAAAGGACAAGGGATGCGCGCCGTTGTCCCGTCAACGACGGACAGGGATCACTTTCCCACGCAGAACCGGGAGAAGATCTTCCCGAGCACGTCCTCCGAGACATCGATCCCTTGAAGCTTTCCCGCCTCAAGGTACGCCGCTTTGAGCTCCTCTGCCACGACATCCGGGCTGGCCCCGGACTCCACCGCGCCCGCAGCCCGGTCGAGGGCCTCCGCGGTCCGGTGCAGGAGATCGCGCTCCCACGCGTCGAGCAGCAGGAACGTGCCGCGGGCCGGAACCCCACCGGTCAGGACCGAATCGACGATCCCCCGCGCCAATTCATCCACCCCTTCACCGTTCTTGGCGGAGATCTCGTAGACCTTGGGACAACTGCTCGATTCGATCTCGCCTTTCTCGAACGCCGGGGGAAGATCCGATTTGTTCAGGACGAGGAGCACCGGACGGTCCCAGTCACTGGAAAGCAAGCGCCTATCCTCCTCGGTAAGGGGAGAGCTCCGGTCGAGCATGAGGAGGATCATGTCAGCCCTCTCGATCGCGCGCCGCGCCCTCCTCACCCCCTCCTCCTCCACCGCGTCCGTCGGGGCGCGCAGCCCGGCGGTGTCGATCAACCGGACCGGGATCCCGTCGATCTCCACCACCTCCTCCACCGTATCCCTGGTCGTACCCGGGATCGGGGTGACGATCGCCCTCTCCTCGGCGAGGATCGCGTTCAAGAGCGTGGATTTGCCCACGTTCGGCCGGCCGATGATCACCGCGGTCAGCCCCTCGCGCACCACCCGCCCGCGGGCCGCCTGCTGAATGAGCCGCCCAACCGCCTCACGAAGCTCGCGGATCGCGGGGAGGAGAGGGCGCGTCTCTGCATCCACATCCGGGTAGTCGATCACGACCTCGATATCCGCCAGTACATCCGCGATCCGGTCCCGCAGGGATTCGACCTCATCCTTAAACCGGCCGCCGAGCCGCTCGACGGCGGCCTCAAGCCCGAGGCGGGTCTGCGCGCGCACGGTATCGAGGACGGCCTGCGCCTGATCGAGGGAGATCCTCCCGTTCAGGAAGGCGCGCTTGGTGAACTCCCCCCGCTCGGCGAGCCGCGCCCCGTTGCGCAGGAGCAGATCGAGTACGGCGCGGACCGCGGCGATCCCGCCGTGACAGTTGATCTCCACGATGTCCTCGCGGGTGTAGGTGCGCGGAGCGTGCATCACCGAAACCAGGACCTCGTCGATCATCCGATCATCCGCGACGATGAACCCGTGGTGCAGGGAGTGGGTCGGGACCCGGGAGAGTCGGATACGGGCGCTCGGCCGGAATATCCGCTCGGCGATCTCGATCGCCCGCGGACCGCTCATGCGCACGATCCCGATTCCCCCTTCCCCGAGCGGGGTGGAGATCGCAGCGATCGTGTCAAACTCGATCATGTCTCTTCCGGCTCGATTACCACCCGTCGCTGCTCCCCCTTGCCCACGCTGTAGGTGCGCACTCCCGGGAAGTTGGCGAGGGTGATGTGGATCGTGCGCCGGTCGATGCGGGGCATCGGGTTCAGCCTGATCCGCTTGTGCTCCCGACGGACCGACTCGGCGGCCGTGAGGGCGAACCGGATAAGCTCAGCGCGCCTGCGCTTCACCGCCCCGTTCACGTCGAGGATGACCTCGCAGTCCTTGCCCGTAACCCGCCGCAGATGGGTCCGCAAGAGATGTTGGAGCGCCGTTAGGACCGGCCGTTCCTCGGGGAGAGAGAAGAGACTGCCGGTGAGGTTGACGTAGAGATCATCGCAGGAGTCTCCCTCGATCTCGAAGGTCGCCTCCTCCTCCATGATCGAGAGCAACTCGGAAAGGTAGGACCTAATCGCCGCCTTTACCGTCTCCATCCTGCGGTTCCTCCTCCGGTTCTTCAGGTGCTTCAGGTGCCGCGGAGGGAGCCTCGGCCTCCGCCTTCGCCAGCTCCCAGTTGACGAACGCCTGCTGCCCGACCTGGGAGACGGTGGTGAGGAGGTAGTAGAGCCACAGCCCGGCCGGGAAGTTCCAGAAGAAGACGGCCATGAACACCGGGAAGATGTACCCCATGTACTTCTGTGACCCGCTCGACTGCCCGGAGGTCATCGGGGTCATCAGCCGCTGCTGGAGGATCATCGCCCCCGTAGTGAGGATGATGAGGATGAACAGAGGATCACGCAGGCTGAGGTCGGGTATCCAGAGGAACCCGGGGGAGAGGTGGATCTCCTCGCTGGCGTACAGGATCGCCTTCCATAGGAGGATCAAAATGGGAAGCTGGATGAACATCGGCAGGCATCCGCCCATCGGGTTCACCCCTTCCCGCTTGTATAGCTCCATCATCTTCTGCTGGAGGAGCTGGCGGTCGTCCTTGAACCTCTTCTGGATCTCCTGCAGCTTCGGCTGAAGCTTCTGCATCTTCGCCATCGAGTGGTACTGCTTGCGCATCAGCGGGAACAGGATCAACCGTGTGACGAGCGTGAACAGGATTATCGCCCACCCGTAGTTCCCGGTGTAGCGGTAGAGGAGGTTCAAGAACTTGACGACCGGGATGATCAGGCGCGCCCCTGTTCCCGGGTTGTCCAGGCTTCCCAGTCCGACCGCCTCCATCAAGAGGTAGCGCCTGCGCCCACCGTACAGGGAGAAGGAGTAGGTGCTCTCCCCCGGAACGGCGGAGAGCGTGATTCCGAACAGCCTGCGCTCCCCGTTGGGCGCGATGAACGGTGTAACGCCCTGTACGCCGCTCGTCTTGAGGAAGTAGACCGTCGCTTTGTCCATCAGCCCGATCCCGTCGAACGAGGTGTAGGAGCCCGGGGCGAGCGGTGCGGCGCTCACCTCGCCGTCGAACTCGTAGACGAGTCCCGGCCCTCCCGTTCCCGGAGCGTAGTCCCCGAGCACGACGTTGAGCGGCAGCTCCTTCCCGGAAGGGTTCTCGACCTTCAGCGTAAAATCGACGTTGTAGTAAGGATCATTGTGCAGAACGAACCTCTTCGTCACCTTGGCTCCGCCGACCGTCCCGACAAACTCGACCACGAGCTCGTCCGGGGAGGGGGAGCTCGGCGGAGAGAGGGTGTAGGAGCCCAAAGATGTCCCCCCTTCTGTCTGCACCGAGAACGGAAACACGGTGTTCGCCAGGTACTGGCGGGTGTACATGCCGTCCTTGACGGTGGTCTTCGTCCCGGGGACGAGCTCCGCCGGCTTGGAGCCGTAGGGAGCGAAGTAGAGGTAGATGCTCTTCAGCGTACCTCCGTCCTCGGAGAAGACGTAGCTGGCAAGGGCCGTCCTCACCTCGATCGCCTGGTGATCCCCTTCCGGGTAGATCCGATAGGTGATCCCTTCTTCCCGGCCGGAAGATGAAAGGACAAAAATACTGAGAAAAGCGAGTCCAAGCAGCGTACAAACGGTGAATTTGCGCACGTTAACCTCCGGGAAAGAGGGTATCCCAAGGGACCTTCCTTTGCAAATCCGTTGATAACGCAAAACCGTTCCGCTAAACTCGGAAATATCGATGTTTACAGGGATCGTCTGCGGACTGGGAACCCTGGAGGAACGGGCCGGGGGAAGGCTGACCGTGGGGGTGCCGGAGGG
>JAJRTG010000114.1 GCA_024278395.1 Fidelibacterota bacterium
GATCGCCTGCATCACTTCCATATTGGCCGACTCGGAATACCCGAGATTACCGTGAAGAACGTTCTTCAGCCACCGGGAGTACTGCACCCATATCGGATCGTTCAGGCCGTACTTCTCCATCAACTGCTTCAGCACCTCCGGCCCCTGCTTCAGCTGAGCTGGGTCGCGCACATAGGTTCCCAAGCGGTCGCGCGGGCTGAGCAGCTGCATCATGGCAAACAGAAGGAAGGAAAGCCCGATAAGGACAATTGGTAACAAAAGCAACCGCCGAATAATATAGGCAATCATAATAAAAGCCTACTCTCCCCTCTCGTTGAATTTGGGGGCGGACGAAAACTCGCCCGCCCCCAGGATTTGCTTAAGGATTAGTCTTCCGACTTCGACAGGGAGTAGAAATCGGTCCCCGGGCGCATCGGGTTGTAGTACCAACCCTTGACCCAGGTCCGCTCCACGTGCACACCCGTCGCCTGCACCGGGAAGATATCGATCGCGTACTCGTACGCGAGCTTCTGCAGCTCGGCGTAGGTGGCGCGGCGATCCTCCGGAGCGAGCTGGGTGATCCCCTTCTCGATCAACGGATCGAACTTCTCCTTCGCCAGGTTGATCAGGGCGTCGCCCTGGAACCCCATGAACGTCCCGTTACTCGCCATGTACGGCGAGACGAAGTTGTGCGGATCCGGGTAGTCAGCGAGCCATCCGAGCATGTAGACCGGCATCTGCCCGCCGACCAGCGCGTCGAGGAACGACGACCACTGCACGCCGACCACTTCGACGTGGAACTTCGGGTTCAGCGACTCGATGTTATCGCGCAGGATCTCAAGCGCGGTCTTCCGCATGTCGTTACCCGAGTTGTAGACCATGGTCATCTTGAACCCCTTCTTCCACACCTCGCCGTTGTAGGCCTTCTTCAGGTACTCTTCGGCCTTGGCCAGGTCGTAGGTGTAGACCGGGGAGTTCTCCGGATAGTACGCAAGCCCCTTGACGATCGGACCGGTCGGCTGGATCGCCTGGCCGAGCCACGCCTCGTCGATGTAGGTCTTGTAGTCGAAGGCGTAGCAGAACGCCTTGCGCACATTGAGGTCAGCGAAGAAGTCAAGCGGGATACCGTTCCCGTCGAGCTTCCCACTGCCAACGTACTTGCTGCCCTCAGCCACGCCGGAGTTGAAGAAGATAACGGCGTTGGAAAGGGTCGGCAGGTTCTTGATGATCCGCACGCCGTCCATCCCCTCGACCTGGGAGAGGTACTGGCGCGGGACGTAGACGATGTCGGCGTCACCGCTCTCGAGCATCAGCCGGCGGGTACCCCACTCCTCCACCGTCTTGATGACGGCGTGCTTGATCTTAGGGGCGCCAGCCCAGTAATCCTCGAAGGCCTCCATCGTCACTTCCACGCCGGGATCCCACTTGGTGAGGACATAGGGTCCGGAACCCATCTCCGAGTTATAGAGCGGGTCGTCCTCGCGCTGCGGATCGTGATAGTTCTGCCAAGTCGTGGCCTTGCCATCCCAAGCACCCTTGGAGATCGCCCACGCCTTGCTGTAGATCGCGGACCAGCTCGCACCGTGGGTCAGGATCTGGAGGATCGGCGGATAGGGTTTGGGAAGCCTGAACTCGACGATGTTACCCGGCTTCACCTCGACCGCCGGGTCAACCCACTCGTCGTACACCTTCTTCAGAATCTCCGGCGGAACCTTGGAGAAGTCGTCCACACCAGCCAGGTCCTTGGCGCATTCTTCGATAGAGCTGTACTTGATTCCGCTGAACGGCTCCCAGAACATCCAGGACGGACCACCCGAGCGGTCGAAGATCATCGCGCGCTCGATGCAGTACTCCACGTCCTCCGGGGTAAGCTCAGTACCGTCATGGAACTTCACACCCTTGCGGATCGGGACATCGATGTAGGTCGTCCCATCCGGGGCCTGGGTGATCAGCCCGTTTTCAACACTCGGGACAACCGTGGCGAGCATCGGGAGGAGCTTCTCCGTGCTCTCGCCATCGTACTTGAAGAGGTTGTCCATCGTGTTGTAGATGACCTCACCGCTTGCGGTGTCGTAGCACCACGCTGGGTCCATCGTGTTCTGGTCCCCGATCGTAGCGACAACGAGAGTGTCAGGGTTCTTTACCGCCGCAGACGCCGCCAAACCGAGGGCCAACATGAACACGAGGCCGACTAGCCAAATTTTCTTCACTGTTTCTCCCTCCTTGCCCGAGGGCGCGTGCCAGAAGGCCTACCGGCCCCTGGTGCAACCGCTCGAAAGCTCTTGATTCCATTGGATACGAGGGTCCCTCGCATCCAGACCTCTTTTCCCGACCTAGTGGATTGGCGCTTCGAGTATACTCCCGGGCGGGGTTTTCGTCAAGCTACGTCTGTGAAACGTGGTTTTACTCCCCCCTTCTTTTGTCCGGGTGTTTCGGGTAGAATGAGCGATACCCCATAAAGATAGCGTTAATGCTTATAAGGAGACCGACGATGAAAAGAACGCCCCTCTGCAAACTCACCCGGGAGCTTACCGACGTGGTGATGGGACGCCGCCCCGCTGATCTCGTCGTGCGCGACGGGCGGTGGGTGAACGTCTGCTCAGGAGAGATCATCGATCATACCGACGTCGCCGTATACGCCGGGAGGATCGCGTACTGCGGGCCCGACGCCACGGCGATGATCGGGAAAGAGACCGAGGTCATAGAAGCGCGCGGCCGGTATCTTGTCCCCGGGTTCCTCGACGCGCACATGCATGTTGAAAGCTCGATGCTCACCGTCTCCCAGTTCGCCCGCGCGGTGCTTCCGCATGGAACGACCGGGGCGTTCATCGACCCACACGAGATAGCGAACGTCCTCGGGCTCCCCGGGGTGAGACTGATGGCGCAGGAGGCTCTCGCCACCCCGATGGCGATCTACGTCGAGGTTCCCTCCTGCGTTCCCGCCGCACCCGGCTTCGAGACGGCCGGAGGGGAGATCGGCCCGGAGGACGTGAAGGAGGCGCTCACCTGGCCTAACGTGATCGGCCTCGGTGAGGTGATGAACTATCCTGGAGTGGCGGCCGGGGACGAGCGGCTGCACGCCGAGATGGCCGCCACACTCCGCGTGGGAAAGATCATCGGCGGGCATTACGCCTCGCCGCAGCTTGACCGCGAGTTTCACGCCTACGCCGCCGCCGGTCCGAGCGACTGCCACGAGGGAAGGAGGGTGGAGGACGTCGCAGCGCGGGTGCGCCAGGGGATGGTGGCGCTGTTGCGGCAGGGCTCGGCGTGGCATGACCTGGAGGCCCAGCTCATCGCCGTCACACAAAACGGGCTTGATCCACGCCATATCGCCCTGTGCACCGACGACCGTCACCCCGGGACACTCCTGACGGAGGGGCACATGGACGATGTCGTCCGCCTGGCGATCAAAAGCGGGATCCCTCCGCTCACCGCGATTCAGATGGCCACGCTGAACACCGCCGAGCACTTCGGTGTCTCCCGTGATGTCGGCTGCATCGCCCCGGGCCGCTACGCCGACATCATCCTCACCTCGGACATCGAGAAGCTCCCGGTCGAGCTCGTGATCGCCGCCGGGAAGCCCGTCGCCGAAGACGGTACCCTGACGATCGAGATCCCACCGCATCCCTATCCCCCGGAGGCGCAGAACAGCGTCCACCTCTCCCGTCCACTCACAGCAGACGACTTCGAGATCCCCGCACCGATCGAGGAGGAGGAGGTCTCCGCACGGGCGATCGCGGCGGTGGAGAACCAGGTGATCACGAACGAACAGAGGGTTGTACTCGCGGTAAAGGACGGGAAGATCGTGCTCGACCGCGAAAAGGACGTTGCGCTCCTCGCGGTGGTGGAACGCCATCACGGCACCGGACGGATCGGCCGCGGATTGGTGAGCGGATTCGGGCTCGAAGACCACTGCGCCCTGGCGAGCACCGTCGCCCACGATTCCCACAACCTCCTCATTATGGGGACCGATCC
>JAJRTG010000115.1 GCA_024278395.1 Fidelibacterota bacterium
ATCTCCTCGTCCGCCCTCTTGAGGATCTTCCGCTGGGTTGCCTGAGTCTGCACGTCGGAGAGGGCGATGTCGTTGGACGGCATGCGCACCGCTGCTCCGAAATCGAGCTCTTTGCCCGCCTTGCGGAGGACACGGCGGGCGGAGGCAAGCGCCCCTCCCGGGGTGCCGGCGTAGGTGAGGACGATGAAGGTGTATTTCACGTCGGAGGGATCAAGCTTTCCGATGAACTCGCGGACGATCCCGGGGATGGCGAACCCATGCACCGGGCATATGATCCCGATCCGGGGAGCCTCCGGTACGATCCGTTTCTCATCCCGGAGGGACGGAATCCCGACGAGTTCGGCGTCTCCCAACCCGACGGCGATCCGCCGCGCCGCGGCGAGCGAGTTTCCTGTGCCGGTGAAGTAGTAGATGACCGTTTCCATTCCACCAGCCTAACGCGTCGGATCGCCGCTGACAAGTTCGAGAGAGATCAGTGAAGCTCGGAGCGGTAGGGGGGATCGGCTCCGCGACGGGTACAGGTGACCGCCGCCACCCGACCGGCCCACTCAAGGGCGGAACGGAGCTCCTCCCTGGAGGTGCTCCCCAAGCGGTCGTGCGACAAGCGGTCGTGCTCGTACAGCCAAGCTAAGAACCCGGAGGTGAACGCGTCTCCAGCCCCGACGGTATCCACTGCCGTGATCCGCTCCCCTTCGATCTTTACTGCCTCCTTGCCGAGGTAGCCGGTGGCCCCGGTAGCTCCATGGGTGACGACGACGAGCTGCACCCCGCTCTTCAGCCAACGCGCGGCGACGGCCCCTTCATCCTCATCGGAGTGAAGATAGGCAAGGTCTGATGCGCTCGCCTTCACGATGTCGCTCAGCTCCAGCCAGCGACCGAACCGGGCGAGATAGGCCTCTCGATCGGTAATCTGGTTCGGGCGCACATTCGGGTCGAATGAGATGATCCTTTTTCCGTGTTCCCGAGACAAGAACGCAGTGACAGCGGTTCCGATCGGCTCTCGCATCATGGCGAGGGAGCCGACGTGGATACCCCGGATATCGTCCGGGAGAGAAGCTGGAAGGGAGGTGAGCATGCAATCAGCCGTCGCGGTACCGTAGAACGAGAACTCCGGCTCCGCCCCGCCTACGTGGATGAACGAAAGGGCGGTTGGCTCGTCGCCCTCCGCCAGGTAACGGAGGTTGACCCCGCTTCTTTCGAAGCTCTCCCGCAACAGGCGGCCGAACCGATCCCGTGACAGCCGCCCGAGAAACCCGACCGGCACCCCGAGGCGACCGAGGCCGATCGCCACGTTGTGCGGTGAGCCGCCGGGACGGGGGATGTATCCCTCCTCTTGCCCGCAGGAAGCGGGAAAGAAATCGATCAACGCCTCTCCGATAACAAGGATCACAGCTCTTCAATCCTTTCTTAAACGGTTTTCTCGATAACGATGCGCGTCAGGTCTTCGGAAGATGTCTCCTCCGCCCTCTTCTCGGCGATCACCTCTCCGCGTGATAGGATCATGAACCGGTCCGTCACCGGGAATATCTGTGGAAAGACGTGCGAGACGATGATCACCGCGATTCCCTGCTTCTTCAACCCGCGGATGAACTCGAGGATCCTCTCCACCCCTGTGGCGGACAGGGCTCGCGTCGGCTCATCGAGGATTACCAATCCCGCCTTGAACAGCAGTGCGCGAGCCACAGCCACGCCCTGCTGTTCTCCTCCGGAGCAGAAACGCACCTCCTGATCCACCTGCACATTCAGACCGAGCTCGTCGATCACCCGCCGTGCGGCTTTCGCCATCTTCTTGTTATCGAGCACCTTAAGAGGGCCGAACTTCGTCCACGGCCGGCCGAGGAAGATGTTCTGCAGAACCGTGAGCTGAGGGGCGAGAGCCTGTTCCTGATATACCGTCTCGATTCCCAGGTTACGCGCCTGCTCGATCGAAAGGATTTCGGTTTCTTTCCCCTTCCAAAAGATCTTACCCGATGTCTTTCTCTCCACCCCGGAGATGATCTTGACAAACGTCGACTTCCCCGCTCCGTTGTCCCCGATCAGAGCGAGGACCTCGCCGGGGTACACCTCGATATTAACCCCGCGCAGGGCGTGGATCTTGCCGTACCACTTGTGGAGGTTCTCCGTCCGTAAAAGCGGCATTTTATCGTTCATTTTCGCCTCCGATCCTAGTGTGGCATCAGAATGCGATCGCGCAGCCGGCTGATCGCCATGTTTATCATCACTGCGACGAGGAGGACGAATCCCGTCAACACTCCCCGAATCTCCGGTGACACATCGAGCATGGTAAGGCCGGCGTCTAGAATCCCGAGGAGGATGACGCCTCCCAGCGCTCCCATGATCGATCCGCGTCCACCGCGCAGGCTGACCCCTCCGAGAACCGCACCGGCGAACGCCTCGAATATCTTGTTCTGTGCGATCAGCGAGGTGACTGCACCAATGTAGCCGAGGTAAAGGAGTCCGGAGAAGCCGGCGAGAAGGCCGCCTAGGGTGAACACCCCGAACAATACCCTCCCCACGTTGATCCCCATCATCATTGCGGCCTTAGGATTGTCACCGACCGCGTAAACAGAGACCCCGAATTGTGTATAGCGGAGCATCAGATGGAGGAGGAGCGCCATGAACAAAAATAGGAATATGGCGATGTGTAC
>JAJRTG010000116.1 GCA_024278395.1 Fidelibacterota bacterium
AAGGTGCCGTCGACCACGGACTTGACAGCGTCGTAGCACCCGGTATCGACGCGCTTCATCCCGCTGGCGAGGGTGAACTGGGCGTTACCCATCCAGTCCTGGTCGGAATCGACCCCGAAGTAGAACGGAGGGCCGCTCTCGGTCCCCATCGCCTTGTGCTTCTCGGTGATCGCTTCCAGGTCACCGATCCCGAGAGGACCGGCGACGTTGTACACCGCGACCGCACCCTGGGCGAGCTGGGCCTCGGTCGCCGCCTTCCCCTTGGCCACGTCATCGAACGTCCCGGTGTAGGTGTACAGGAGCCCGACGTTCGGCTTCTGTGCAAGCCCCTCGTGCTCCTTGTACTTGTTCAGCCCCCAATCGATCCCGAATCTGTACCCGGCCTCAAAATGGTAGAGGACCGGTATCTCGATCCCGAGGACCGCCCCGACGTAGTCGTAGCCGTAGTAGGCGGCGATCATCCCGCCGAGAGCCCCGACCAGGGCGGACATCTCGTTCTCACGGAACACGATGGACATCACGTTCGGCTGGTCGACGACCGAATCGATGATCGCAAACTTCTGGTTCGGGAACTCCTGCGCCGCCTGATTGAGCGCGTCCCCGAGAAGGAACCCGACACAGATGATCAGGTCGAAGTCACCGCTGCGCGCCAGGTTGCGGATGTTCGGGAGGTAGTCGGCCGCCGTCGCGCTCTGCACCTCCACCATCTCCAGCCCGAAGTCCTTCGCCGCCTGGTCCGTCCCCTTAAACCCCATGTCGTTGAACGAGAGATCCCCCCGTCAGCCGACGTCCAGCACCACCGCGATCTTGCCCTTTCCCAGCCCGGCCGTAGTAACCAGGGACAGGCCCAGCACCACCAGCGTGAGAAGTATCAACGCCTTCTTCAACTCCTACCTCCTTCTTTGCCCTCTTTCGCCCGCCGGATATCCGACGGCCCTCTTTTTAATCATTCTAGCAGAAAGGGGGGGCGTTGCAAACACAGCTTGCACAGGAAAACGGTTGACTCTAGAATCGCCCTATGGGAAAGATGGTCGGCGTCGTCCTGGTCGTTGCATTCGCGTTGTCCCCCCTCCACGGGCTCGCCTCCCCCGCCTCACTCGGCGGCGGGTTCGCCGACACCTACACCGCGTTCGCCCCACTGTACGCGCTCTACCGCTCCTACGCCGACTACCTGTTCTACGGAAGCGAGGTCGTCATCCCCCCCGGGATCGGAGGGGCCTGCCAGAGCCTCTCCAAGACCCTCCCCTCGCTGCAGGCGGAGATGATCGTCCAGACGGGGAGCGCGGAGGCGCTCACCTACATAGTTCACCTGCGCCAATCGTTGGATCCCTTCTGCTCGACCTATTCCTCAACGATAGCGGGGCTCGCCGCGACGTCCACGCCGGATCAGGATCTCCTCAAAGAGGCGGCGGACAAAGGGTTCTTCGCTGCTGTCTCCAACATGAACAAGCTCCTTGAACGCGCGTTCAACAGCACCCTGGACGGACTCCCCCCGGGAGACCCCCAGTGGGCGTTCGCCACCGCGTTCGTCTGCCGCACCCTGATCGACCAACCGCGGATAACGCACATCGAATCGACCTTGGATCGGATCCTCCTCGGCTCAGACGATACCCCATCCCCCCCGTCCGACCTGCCGGAAGGGATCATGCAATCCCTGAAGGCGCTCTCGGCGTACGCGGGGAAGGACGTCACCCCCGCGGAGGTGGAAAGGGTAAAGACACTCGCGCACAAGATCTATGATTTTCTGCTCAAACGAGGATAAAATAAAAAGAGCGCGTTTATGGAAACCACAAACGCGCTCTTCGATCACTAGTAAAAACCTAAGTAATTACGGTGACGTCCTGAGCCTGCAGGCCTTTCTGACCCTGGCCGATCGTGAACTCCACCCGTTGGCCTTCTTCCAACGAGCGATAGCCCTCACCGCGGATGGCGGTAAAGTGCACAAATACGTCCTCACCGTCCTCGCGGGAGATGAAGCCGAAGCCTTTACCGTCGTTGAACCACTTGACTGTACCGGTCTGGCGCTCTGCCATGGGTGTTACCTCCTTCTTGCTGGGTGTTTCATCGAGACAGAGCGTTTTGCACTCGAAGAGACTTCTAGTTGAAACGACTGCACGACTGCCAACAACAAGCCAAACCTTAACCGATCTCCACTGGATTGTCAAGGAAAAATCCACGGAGTTTCACAAACCAAAGAGAAAAACCCCTCAGGGAGCCCCTTTCACAACATCGTACCCCGCTCGCGCCGCACCGCATTCGCTCATGAGGAGCTCGGCGTAGCGGGCCGCCCACCCGGCGAGCCTCTCCACGGGTTCGTCCTCCGGGGCATAGAGCACGGCGACGACGTTCCTCGTCGACTCGGTGATCTTCGTCTCCATCGCATCCTTCACCGGGTTACCACACGGGGCCCAGCCGGATTTCGTCATCCGACATATGAGGAGGAGGTCCTCAAGATCGATCTCCTGACCGGACCGGTTGAAGACATACTTCTCCCCCGACAGGCCACGGCGCAGTAAAAGACGATGCCCTGTGAGATCGGCGTCGAAGATCGATCCGGGGAGCCCGGAAGCAAGGCTTATCGCGTTGTTCACATCGACCGGACAGTTGACGAGCGGAAAATCCCCTTGTCGGGCGGCGCGGAGGAGGAACTCAGACGCCGGTTTTCCTCGGCCGCTTGGGCGGTACTTCCCGTACCGAAGCATCCTCCTTACCCGCCTCCGAGTCTCGGGGGGGATCGCGTCCTCGCCCAGTTCCCGCGCCCGTGCGATCACGGAAGAGAGGAACTCGGAAGCTCTCTCAGTCGGCCGCGGAGGAGAGATCCCCTCCGCCCAGACAAGCCCGGCGATGACCGGCAGGTCCTTCTCAAGCTCGAGCGTGTACCCTTCTTCATTCATCGATGCCTCCTTTCTCCAAGACCGGCCGGGCGATGAGGTCGTAGCCGTCCGTCCCGGTGATCTCAATCTCGATGAACTTGCCCGGCTCAAGGTCGATCCCGGAGACGTAGGTGACCGGATCGACGTCCGGGGCCTGAGCCGCGGTCCTCCCGATCCACGTGTCATCGTCCAGTCGGCCGTCGATCACCACCTCGACCCTCTCCCCGATGCGGGCCTGGTTGCGGGAGAAGACGATCTCCTGCTGAGCGAGCATCAGATCGCGCACCCGGCGGGACTTCGCCTTCTCCGAGACCTGACCGGACATCACCGCAGCCGGAGTCCCCTCCTCCCGTGAATAGGGGAAGGCTCCGAGATGCTCGAACCGAAGCTCCCGCACAAGGCGCAGGAGCTCGTTGAACCGGGCGCGGGTCTCGCCGGGGAATCCCACGATGAACGTCGTCCGGATCGCTATCCCCGGCACACGGGCCCGCAGGCGGGCGATGAGATCGAGCACCGCCTCCTGCGTCACCCCCCGCCCCATCCGCCGCAGGATATCATCGTTCAGGTGCTGAAGCGGAAGATCAACGTAGGGGGCGAGTTTCGGGTTTTCCCGGTACGCATCGACCAACCCGTCCGGGAAGTGGGCCGGATGGGTGTACAGCAACCTGATCCAGTGGAGGGCCTTGAGCTCGGCAAGGCGGTTAATGAGGTCGTGGATGCGGATATCACCGGGAAGGTCGGTCCCGTAGAGGGTGGTGTCCTGGGCGATCACCACGAGCTCCTTCACCCCGGAATCCATGAGCTCCTTCGCCTCGGCGATGATCTCCTCCGGCGGTCGGCTCCGGTACGGACCGCGGATCATCGGGATGGTGCAGTAGGTACACTTATTGTTACACCCCTCGGAGATCCTGAGGTAGGCCGTGTGCGGCGGTGTCAGGAGGAGGCGTCCGTCCTCGGGGTGCGGGTCGAGCCCGCAGGCGGCGACGATTGCATCCTCCTGGTTGAGCCCGAAGACGGCGTCGGCCTCGGGAATACCCTCCCGGAGCTCGGGCCCGTACCGCTGCGCCAAGCAGCCCATGATGATCAGACGCTTGCTCGGATCGGCCTCCTTGTAACGGGCGAGCTCGAGGATCGTCTCGATCGACTCCTGCTTCGCCGGGGCGATGAACCCACAGGTGTTGACGATGATGATCTCCGCCTCTTCGGGCGAGGCCCCGACGATCGCCCCCGCCCCCGCGAGTCTGGCGAGAAGGCGCTCCGAGTCGATCAGGTTCTTGGCGCATCCGAGACTCGCTATGTGGATGCGCGGTCCATCGCTTCGTGCGGTTTTGTCGTTCATTTCCCAGATGATACCCCACCCGGATCCCGGGGGAAAACGGACCCTGCACTCGTGTGTAGTTAATGCAACTATTTCTCGGAGGTGCACCACCATGTCTCGGAAGCAGATCGCTGTGATCGCCGCCGTTCTGGCCGCGCTCGTCTCCATCGGCCTGGTCACAGGGGTACGGGCTGCGCAAAAGGCGCATACTGGAGAACCAATACGGATGATCATCACCGGAGTGCCCCCGTTCGGTCCCACGGAATGGACGGACGACAAGGGAAAAACCGTCCCAACAGGCTGCGGCCCGGAGGCGGCCCGCATGCTCCTCTCCTACTACGACCGCCGCTATGGACATGAGCAGCTCGTGCGCGACCATCCGGGGAAGGCGATCCAGGAACTGCACGACCGGATGCACACCACAACCGTCGTATGGCATGGGGAAAAACAAGGGTTCACGGACCCCGCGCTCTTCAAAAGCGGGCTCAAGAGCTACATCGAGGCCCGCTACCCCGGCGGGGTCACGATAAAGACGAAGACCGGGAGTCTCAACTCGGTGTTCGAGAAGTCGGTCGAGCTGATAAAGGCGAACAAGCCCCACATAATCCTGTTTGACTGGGAGGGGAAGACGTTGATCTTCCCCAATCACTATTCCGTCGTCGTCGGATTCAGTACGGAAGACGACCGCAAAGAGCTCATCATCAACACCGGCTGGGGGTACGACTTCCAGATCCTGGACATGACCGACTCCGCCGTCGCGCCGGCGAGGCTCTGCTGGATCGACGAGATCGAAGATCCACCCGACGGGCAGGCCGGATGCGCGATCGGCCCCGGTTCGGCGCAGGGGATGTGGGCGAAGGACGCGAACGGAAAGTACCGGCTCGAACCGATCCTCCACAAGCACCTCGATCCCAACCACACCGTCAGTTGGTCGATGTCCGACCGCACGAACTTCTTCCTCCCCGACTCAGGGAGCAAGATCGGAGCCTGCTACTGGTATTAGAGGATCGACACCCTCCTTGTCTCCGGCCAGCGGTGCAGCCGCTGGCCTTGTTATTGGCGGGAGGATCTCCGCGTCTTCTTTAGGTGGGAAAAGGGCGCAGGGCCTTCCTGCGTCCTGCGCCCATGGTTACCTTGTTCAGCACGGAGGAAGTTCGATGCTCATCGAGCTCGTTCTCTCGCCCGTCGGGGTGACGACCCGCAGAGTGAGGAGGAGGATCCCTCCTTCCGGAAGCCCGACCGGGACATCGATCTCCCCGCTTGGGCCGGGAAGTGCGATCTCGTCGGTTCCGCGGTCGGGATAGCCGATCTCAAGGAAGACCCCTTCCGCTCCCTCAACGCCGGTGTCCCAGGTAACGTGAAGGAGGTGCGACTCCTCCGGCGATCCACATACCGGGACCGCTTCCACGTTCCATCCCGCCTCTCCCCGGCCGGACCCCGCTTCGCCAGGGACGGAGAAGCTCACGACGGCGATGTTGTTATCCTTGCTCCCCTCGCAGATCCTGCCTTCAGGATCGAGGACGATCGCCAGGGTGTGCTCCCCCTCCGGCACGGGGAACTCGAAGGAGAGCTCCCTGCTCTCGCCCGGCTCAAGCATCGGTCCGGGAGCCTCGTACAGGAGTTCCTCCCGGTCGAGGTAGAAGGCGATCGAATACTCATCCTGTATCGGGCTTCCACCTTGATTCTTGATCACCAGGAAGATCTCAAGGAGGTGCCCCGGGACGAGGTAGCGGATGAGGGCCGTTGTATCTGGCCAGATTCCCGGTGGGGAACCCCTCCGCGAGATACAGTTCGTTCCCGTAGACCGCCATCGCCGTATTCCGCCCGGGGCTGGGCATCAACACGGAAACCCCGGCCCAGGAAGGTGTAACGTTAGTCCAACCGCTCTTCCCAAGGCCGTTGTACCGCCAGACCTCAGCCCCGTAGTGGGACTTGGTGCCCAAGTAATGGTTCTGCGGGGCGCCGAATCCGCTGGCTACCACCCTCGTCCACGTCATCGCCGTCTTCCCATAATCGGGCGAGTGCCAGATCTCGAACGTGCCGCTCCCCTCCGGGTAATAGACCCCGTAGACCCGCCCGTTGAACAGGACAAGCGGAACGGGATCCGCCCCTCCCGGTGTCCCGAAGGAGCTCACCTCAACCCAGTTCGCCTGCGTGAACGCCTGTCCCTGCATAATGCGGTAAAGCCCCTTGGAGTTCGATCGGGCTGAAGGACCAAATTCTCCGGCGCACACGGCGTAGGGAGTTTCTCCCATTTCAGACAAGGGGAGAGCTGCATGTGGAAAAGCCCGTAATCGTTGTACGCATAGAGTTCGCCCCCGAAAACGAAGAGCTCGGTCGGATTATCGGTCGGCGGAGCGCCGAGAACGTTATCCTCGCTCATCTGCACCCAATTCGCCTA
>JAJRTG010000117.1 GCA_024278395.1 Fidelibacterota bacterium
CGGGCGATCGAGGCGCTCAAGCTCGGCTTGGGGATAAAGGACGCAAAGAACCGGTACAACATATACGTCGCCGGCGGTCCGGGGACCGGGAAGATGTCCGCGGTGGAGTACTTCCTCGGCCACATGAGCAAGAACGAACCGCGCCCGCCCGACCTTTGTTACGTTCACAACTTCGAAAACCCGTACAGCCCCCGCTACCTGGAGCTCCCCGCCGGGATGGGGACGCAGCTGCGCGACGACATGAAGCACCTGATCGCCCGGCTGCGCCGCGACATTCCCAAGGTGTTCGAGACGGACGAGTTTAAGGCGCGCAGCAAGAAGATCAACGAGATCTATGCCGAGAAGCGGGCGAAGCTGTTCGAGGAGATGGAGAAGAAGTCCCGCGCCCTTGGGTTCGCGATCCAGCGCACCCCGATCGGGATCAACACCCTCCCGCTGCGCGAGGGCGGGGAGCCGTTGAGCCAGGAGGAGTACGAGGCCCTGTCCGAGGAGGAGCGCGCCAAGATCAGGGAGAAGCAGAACGAGGTCCAGGCGTTGATCCAGGAGAGCCTGCAGGAGATCGCGCGCATCGAGGAGGAGCGGGAGGAGGAGATCAAGAAGCTGGCCAAGGAGGCGGTCCTGTTCACGGTCGAACCGCACATAAACCAGCTCAAATCCCGCTACGGCGAGATCGAGAAGGTGATCTCCTTTTTCAATGAAGTACAGAACGACATCGTCGAGCACCTTGATCAGTTCAGGGGCGGCAATCAAGAGGCCCCGAAGGGACCGATGCCGATCCCGTTCGCGATCCAACCCGTCGATCCGTTCAAGCGCTACGACGTGAACGTCCTTGTAGACAACTCCCAGACCGAGGGGGCGCCGGTGATCGTGGAGCAGAACGCCTCCTACACCAATCTGTTCGGAGCGATCGAGCGGCGGGTGCACATGGGGGTGGCGATCACCGATTTCACCATGATCAAGCCCGGCTCTCTCCACCGCGCCAACGGAGGATACCTGGTCCTGAACGCGAACAACCTCTTCCGGATGGGGCTTTCGTGGGAGGCGCTCAAGATCGCGATCAAGCGGCGGGAGATTCGGATCGAGGATCCCCTCCAGATGCTCGGCTACTCCACCACCGAGGGGCTGAAGCCCGAGCCGGTCCCGTTCCGGATGAAGATCATCATCATCGGAAGCCCGGAGATCTATGAGATCCTCCACTACTACGACGAGGACTTCCCCAAGCTCTTCTCGGTGAAGAGCGACTTCGGAACCGAGATGGAACGCACCCCGGAGCGCGAACAGGAGATCGCCCGCTTCCTGCGCGCCCGCTGTCAGGAGGACCCGAGCCTCCTTCCGTTCGACCCGAGCGGGGTGGCGAAGATCGTCGAGGCGTCGGCGGAGCTCGCCGGCGACCAGAAGAAGCTGTCGTGTCGGTTCGGGGTCCTCACCTCGATCATCAAGGAGGCCTCATACTGGGCGCGGACTGAAGGATCGGATCACGTCACCGGGGAGCACGTACACAAGGCGTTGACGGAGCGGGACCGCCGCAGGAACCGAATCGAGGAGAAGATCCGGGAGATGATCGCCCGCGGCCAGATCCTCGTCGACACCGAAGGAAAGAAGCCGGGACAGGTGAACGGCCTCGCCGTCCTCCAGCTCGGGGATTACATGTTCGGCAAGCCGTCCCGGATCACGGCCACCGTGCACACCGGCAAGGACGGAATCGTGGACATCGAGCGGGAGGCCGAGCTGGGCGGGCATACGCACACCAAGGGGATCATGATCCTCAAAGGGTTCCTCGGAGAGCGGTTCGCCTCCGAGAAGCCGCTGAGCCTGTCGGCGAGCCTCACATTCGAGCAGAGCTACTCGATGATCGACGGGGACAGTGCGTCGAGCACGGAACTATACGCTCTCCTCTCCGCCCTCTCCGGTCTTCCGATCAGACAGGGGATAGCCGTCACCGGATCAGTCAACCAGAAGGGGGAGATCCAGCCGATCGGAGGGGTGAACGAGAAGATCGAGGGCTTCTTCCGCGTCTGCAAGGTGAAGGGCCTTACCGGCGAGCAAGGGGTGATCATCCCGGCCCGGAACGTGGACAACCTGATGCTCTCCGAGGAGGTAGTGGAGGCGGTGCGGGCCGGCAAGTTCCACATCTACCCCATAAAGACGGTGGAGGAAGGGATCGAAATCTTGACCGGGGTCCCGGCCGGCAAGCAGCGCAAGGACGGGACCTTCCCCGAGGGGACGGTCTTCGGGCGTGTCGCCGCTCGGCTGGAGGAGATCCGGGCCGCCCTCAAGGAAGAAGAGAAAAAGCCGGAAGGGGACGAGGTTTCAGACAAAGACGCTTCCGATCACTGATCGGGGAAGAAACCCGGCGAATATCTTGACATAGCCCCGGGGAGTTGGTATACTCCCCACCGCAAACACCCGGTCCTTGAAAAGTGGATAGCGTGGTATTGGGTTCCTTCGGGAACCATGTCACCGAATTGAATCGGATCAAAGTCTAAAACCAAGAGAGTTTGATCCCAGCTCAGGATGAACGCTAGCGGTGCGCTTAACACATGCAAGTCGAGCGATCGAGCCGGACCAATCACCCTTCGGGGTGTGCGGACCGGTGACGGAGCGGCGGACTGGTGAGTAACGCGTAGCTAACCTGCCCCCTTGACGGGGATAACTGCTCGAAAGGGCAGCTAATACCCGATGTTGCTCCCGGTCGACGGACCGGTAGCCAAAGGCGGTCCTGCCGCCGCAAGGGGAGGGGGCTGCGTCCTATTAGCTAGTTGGTAGGGTAATGGCCTACCAAGGCGATGATGGGTAGCTGGTCTGAGAGGATGGCCAGCCACATTGGGACTGAGATACGGCCCAGACTCCTACGGGAGGCAGCAGTGGGGAATCTTTCGCAATGGGCGAAAGCCTGACGGAGCGACACCGCGTGGGGGATGAAGGCCTTCGGGTTGTAAACCCCTTTTCTGGGGGAAGAATAAGGTCGGGAGGAAATGCCCGTCCGATGACGGTACCCCAGGAATAAGCATCGGCTAACTTCGTGCCAGCAGCCGCGGTAAGACGAAGGATGCGAGCGTTATCCGGAATTACTGGGCGTAAAGGACGTCTAGGCGGCTGAGCAAGTCACCTGTGAAAGCCCTCGGCTCAACCGAGGAATTGCGGGTGATACTGCTCGGCTTGGGTGCAGGAGAGGGGGGTGGAACTCACAGAGTAGCGGTGGAATGCGTAGATACTGTGAGGTACCCCGATGGCGAAGGCAACCCCCTGGCCTGCTACCGACGCTGACGCGTGAAAGCGTGGGGAGCGAAGGGGATTAGATACCCCCGTAGTCCACGCCCCAAACGATGTTCACTTGGTGTCGGTCGCTTAGATTGATCGGTGCCGAAGCTAACGCGTTAAGTGAACCGCCTGGGGAGTACGGCCGCAAGGCTAAAACTCAAGAGAATTGACGGGTCCCCGCACAAGCGGTGGAGCACGTGGTTTAATTCGATGCTAAACGAAAAACCTCACCTGGGCTTGACATGCTAGTGGTAGGAACCTGAAAGGGGGACGACCCTTCCCTTCGGGGTTGGGAGCTAGCACAGGTGATGCATGGATGTCGTCAGCTCGTGTCGTGGGACGTAGGGTTAAGTCCCGGAACGAGCGCAACCCCTGTCGTCAGTTGCCAGCGGGTAATGCCGGGGACTCTGACGAGACTGCCGGTGAATAGCCGGAGGAAGGAGGGGATGACGTCAAGTCATCATGTCCCTTATGCCCAGGGCGACACACATGCTACAATGGGGGGTACAAAGGGTTGCGATCCCGCAAGGGGGAGCCAATCCCAAAAAGCCCTCCTCAGTTCGGATTGTGGTCTGCAACTCGACCACATGAAGCCGGAATCGCTAGTAATCGCGGGTCAGCCATACCGCGGTGAATATGTACTCGGGGATTGTACACACCGCCCGTCACACCAACCGAGTGGGGGGTACCTGAAGTCGTCCGCAAGGGCGCCGAGGGTAACCTCCGCGAGGGGGGTGAAGTCGTAACAAGGTAGCCGTAGGAGAACCTGCGGCTGGATCACCTCCTTTCTAGGGAGTATCCGGACCGGGAGCCGGTGACATCTGCCACGCTATCCCTTTTCTTCCCGCACTCTGTACTTCTTAAAAGGTGACGTGTGTTACCTTTATTCAGTGGAAACTCTACCCGTTTCATTCCCCTCTTTCCTGTCGCCCTCCCCTTTCGCCGGCTATCCTGGCCGTAAGAGGAGGAGATGAGGGAAATGAGAAAGGTTGTGCAGGGTAAGATCACCTTCGCCCAACTGCTTAACGATACGGGTGAGCTGCTGGAGATCAGTCGGGGAGAGGCGATCTATCAACCGGGGGAGTTGAGCGACGCCGTGTATCTCGTGGAGGAGGGAAGGATAAAGCTCGCCTACCTCGACGAGAGCGGAAAGAAGCTGACGCTCGCTATCCTCGATCGGGGGGAGATCTTCGGGGAGATGTGCCTGGTCGGTGAAGAACGCCGGCGCCATCAGGCGAGCGCGATCGAGGACGCCGTCGTCCGCCGCGTTCCCCGCAAGGAGTTCACCCGGACGATGAACGCCGAGCCGTTCTACTTGCAACTTCTGTTGGAGCACTTCGCCCGCCGGGTACGCGAGTTCGAAGAGGCGCTCGAGGACTTTGCGTTCAAGGACATCCAGGCCCGGCTCTCCCGCCAGCTCCTCAAGCTCTCCGACGAGTACGGGGTGAAGACGAAGGACGGGATCCTGATCAGCTTTCAATTGACCCACAAGGAGCTGGCCGACATGATCGGCTCGGCCCGGGAGAACACGACGTTAGCGCTTAACCGTTTCGCGCGGGAGGGGATCCTCGACAAGAGCCGCTATCGAATAATAATCAAGAACGAAGAAGGCCTACGCGCCAAGTGTAACGCCCAGAACTGACCCTCCCCGATGAAACAGACGGCCCGGCTGCGGACGACCGGGCCGTCTTGCTTTTCTCTCTTTTTATCGCTTTCTCTAGAGCCCCGCCAGTTTCTTGTACTCCTCGTAGCGTTCCCTGCACTCGGCCTCCAGCTGCTGGTGCAACCGCTTCGCTTCCTCGGGGAACGATTTAAGCAGGCTCGAATAGCGCACCTCACCCATGAGGAACTCATGGAAGTCGCCGGTCGGCTCCTTGGAATCGAGCTGGAACGGGTTCTTCCCCTGCGCTTTCAACAATGGGTTGTAGCGGTAGAGGGGCCAGTAGCCGACCTGCACCGCGAGCTTCTCCTCCTCCTGAGATCTCCCCATTCCCTTCTTCAGCCCCTGGTTGATGCACGGGGCGTAGGCGATGATGATGCTCGGTCCGGGGTATGCCTCAGCCTCGAGGAACGCCTTGATACACTGATTCATGTTCGCCCCCATCGCCACCGAGGCGACGTAGACGTAGCCATAGGACATAAACATCCGGCCGAGGTCCTTCTTCTTCGTCTTCTTGCCGGAGGCGGCGAACTTGGCCACCGCGCCGAGCGGGGTCACCTTGGACGACTGTCCGCCGGTGTTCGAGTAGACCTCGGTGTCCATGACGAGGACGTTCACGTCCTGCCCCATCGCCATTACGTGGTCGAGCCCTCCGTAACCGATGTCGTACGCCCATCCGTCCCCTCCGACGATCCAGATCGACTTCTTGGTGAACAGATCGCGCATGGACAGGATCTCCTTGAGCAGGGAGTCGTTCCCGGCCTCCTTCTCGAGCAAGGCGGCCATCTGATCCCCGGCCCGACGGGAGATCTCGGCGTCGTCCTTCCCGGCGAGCCATTCCTCCATCGCCTGCCGCAGCTCGGACGATACTTTATCCCTCGCCTCGCTGATCAACCGGGCGAGCCGGTCGCGGCGCGCGGCCAATGCCAGGTTCATACCAAACCCGTACTCGGCGTTGTCCTCGAACAGCGAGTTTCCCCACGCCGGGCCGTGGCCGTTGCGGTTCGTGCAATAGGGGACCGCCGGGGCCGAGCCGCCGTAGATCGAGGAACAACCGGTGGCGTTGGCGATCAGCATCCGATCGCCGAACAGCTGGGTGGCGAGCTTGACGTACGGGGTCTCTCCGCAGCCGGGACAAGCGCCGGAGAACTCGAACAGCGGCTGCAGGAACTGACTCCCGGTGACGGTCTTCGAGTTGACACGTTCGGGGTGGCCGGGGAGCCGCTCGAAGAACCGCCAGTTATCCGCTTGCACCTCCACCTGGCTTGGCAGGGGTTTCATCACGAGTGCTTTCTCCCCCTTCATCCCCGGACAGACATTGGCACAGTTCCCGCAACCGACACAGTCGAGGGGGCTCACCTGCACCCGGAACCGCAGTCCTTCAAGCCCCTTGCCGCGGGCGGGGACGGTGATGAACCCCTCCGGGGCGTCGGCGAGCTCCTCCTCCGTTGCCAGCACCGGCCGGATCGCGGCGTGCGGGCAGACGAACGAGCAGAAATTGCATTGGATGCAGTTATCCGGGTTCCATTCTGGAACTTCGATCGCTATCCCGCGTTTTTCGTACTTGCTCGTCGCGGTGGGGAACGTCCCGTCCGGGCCGGTCCACTCGTACTTGCCGTCGAGCTCGGCGGCGAACGCGCTCACCGGGAGCTTGTCCCCCTCCTGCATCTCCATCGGACGCATCACCTCGAGGACCCATTCCGGAACCTCCTGTTTTTCCCCATCATCACCGGAGGCGTTCGCCCAGGACTCGGGTACCTCAACCTCGATCAGGTTGTCCAACGCGGCATCGACCGCAGCATAGTTCATCTGCACTATGTCCTCACCCTTGCGGCCGTAGGTCTTCTTGATCGCCTCCTTCAGCTTGGTGATCGCCTCCTCCACCGGGAGGATCCCGGAGAGCTTGAAGAAGACGGTCTGCATGATCATGTTGATACGCCCGCCGAGGCCGACTTCGGACGCGATCTTAACCGCGTCGATGGTGTAGAAGCGAAGGTGCTTCTGCGCGATCGTCCGCTTCAGGGAGGCAGGCAGGTGCTTTTCGAGCTCCTCCCCCTGCCACGGACAGTTCAGGACGAAGATGCCACCGTCCTTGATCCCGGCTAAGAGATCGTACTTGTGCACGAACGCCGGGTTGTGGCAGGCGATGTAATCGGCGTTCTTGACCAGGTAGGCGGACTGGATACGGGATTTGCCGAACCGCAGGTGGGACATCGTGATCCCGCCCGATTTCTTCGCGTCGTAAGCGAAGTATCCCTGCGCGTAGAGATCGGTGTTGTCTCCCACGATCTTGATCGCGCTCTTGTTCGCTCCCACTGTCCCATCGGAGCCGAGCCCCCAGAACTTGCACTGGATCGTTCCCTCCGGCGTAACGTCGATCTCCTCGCCGACCGGAAGGGAGGTGTGGGTCACATCGTCTTCGATCCCGACAGTGAAGTGGTTCTTAGGCTCATCCTGCGCCAGATTATCGAACACGGCCCGCACCATCGCCGGGGTGAAGTCCTTCGAACCGAGGCCGTAGCGCCCGCCGACGATGAGCATCTCCTTACCCAGCTCCCGGAACGTCGTGGAGATATCCTGGTAGAGAGGCTCTCCCAGGCTTCCCGGCTCCTTCGTGCGGTCAAGGACCGCGATCCGCTTAACGCTCTCCGGAATGGCCTTCAGGAAGTGCTCCGCGGACCAGGGACGGAAGAGGCGCACCTTCAACACCCCGACCTTCTCCCCCTGCGAGATTAGGTAGTTCACCGTCTCCTCGGTCACGTCGCAGGCCGATCCCATCAGGACGATCACCCGCTCGGCATCCGGCGCTCCGACGTAGTCGAATAAATGGTACTCCCGCCCGACGAGGGCGCTCACCTCCCGCATCGTCTCAGCGACGATCTCCGGGACGGCGAGGAAGTAGCGATTCGCCGCCTCCTTGGCCTGGAAGAATATGTCCGGATTCTGTGCCGTACCGCGCAGATGGGGATGCTCCGGGTTCATCGCTCGGCGGCGGAACGCCTCCACCTCATCCCACGGTACGAGCTTCGCCATCTCCTCGTAGGGGATTACATCGACTTTTTGGATCTCGTGTGAGGTGCGGAACCCGTCGAAGAAATGGAGGAAGGGTACCTTCGCCTTCAAGGTAGCAAGATGCGCCACCAGGGCGAGGTCCATCACCTCCTGGACCGATGCGGATGCAAGCAGGGCGAACCCAGTTTGGCGCGTCGCCATGACGTCCGAGTGATCTCCGAAGATCGACAGGGCGTGCGCCGCCACCGCCCGCGCTGAAACGTGAAAAACGGTCGGCAAAAGCTCACCGGCGATCTTGTACATGTTCGGGATCATGAGAAGAAGCCCCTGTGAGGCGGTGAACGTGGTGGTGAACGCGCCGGCGACGAGCGAGCCGTGCACCGCGCCGGCAGCACCGGACTCGGCCTGCATCTCAGTCACCTTGAGCGTCTGCCCGAACAGGTTCTTCCTCCCGTGCGCCGCCCAGCTGTCGGCGACCTCCCCCATCGGGGAACTCGGCGTAATCGGGTAGATCGCCGCCACATCGCTGAACGCGTAGGCGACGTGCGCCGCCGCCGTGTTCCCGTCTATCGTCATCATCCGTCTATCTCCCATCAGCCTTCCTCCTAATTCGGATTTATCTACATACCACGCGCCATTGTAACGTCGGGCAAGCCATCCCACAACGGGCTTGTCCGCAGCCTGTTTATCCGCTAAAGTTTTTTATCGGAGCCTCTGGTCGTCCGAAAGGGGGAAGGGTGCAAAAGGCTTTCGTATGCTTTTTCCGACTCTCGTGTCTAACCTCCGCGTTTACTAGGCATAATCAGGTTGAGCCTGATTACGAAAGGAGGGTGCTAGATGACACGGCTAGGGAAGTTCATGTTGCTCCTTGTATTGGCGCTTTCCCTGCTCGTCTCCGTGGCTGCGGTGACCGCTTCGGCGGGGCCGATCCACATCGGTGGGGCCCGCGCTGGCTTCGGTGTCGAGTTAACCGACCCCAGCATTGGGACCACGCCGCTGTCCACACCGATCCATATCGGAGGCAGTTAGACATACTGCTGCCGGTAGAAGAGGTGTGTTAAGTTGGTCGCCGGCTTAAAGATTGTACGTCGTAGCGACCGACACGAACGAGTAGAGAGGAAATCAGCAACCCTGGAATTACTTGCTCTACAGGGCAAAGTGGAGGTAACCCGTCAGCGGATAGACGCGGGAAAGATATTCTATCTAGACGCCGCCAGTGAGTGGAAAGGATCCGAGTTCTTCTACATACTCACTGGCGCTCTTTTGTTGAAGGACGAAAACATTCTCCTCGAAGCTGGCGACTATTTCTATCACCACGGCCTTCCGAAACGTGTATTCTTCGAGGTTAAGGAAGACGTAGAGATCCTTCTTGTCTCCTCCCCGCCAAGCTATCATCTTATGCGAGATGAGATCCAGAATATAATGGAACTCGCCCGTTCAGTAGAAGAAAAGGACTCAGAAACTGAAGGACACTGCCACAGACTTGAACGCCTCGCTATCCTCACCGGTGACCGAATCGGCCTTACCGGCGACCAGCTTATCACCCTCTCCTACGCCGCCTACCTGCATGACGTGGGGAAAGTGAATGTCCCGGATGAGATCCTGACCAAGCCCGCCCCCCTCACCGAGGAAGAGTGGGAAGAGATGCGCAAGCACCCTGACTATGGGGCAGAGATGCTCAAAGGGAAAGAGTTTATGCAGGGCGCGGCCGAGGTCGTCCGTGCCCACCACGAGCGCTACGACGGAACAGGCTATCCCCGCGGTCTCAAGGGGGAGGAGATCCCGATTGAGGCGAGGATCATCTCCGTAGTCGACGCCTACGATGCCATGATCTCAGACCGCCCTTACCGCAAGGCGTTGTCTAAGGAAGAGGCGATTGAAGAGCTGAAGAAAAACGCGGGGACCCAGTTCGATCCCCGCGTTGTGCACGCGTTCTTAACGGTGATCAAGGAGACCCATGCATAGGATACCCCCGAAGGCCCGCCATTTCGTGATCCTCATCCCGATGGGGCTCGCCGTCGGAGCTGTCGTTGGGCTGCTCTTCCGGGATCCCCTGTTCGGCCTCCTATCCGGTTTCGTTCTTGGCTCCCTGATCGCCTCCATCTTCGCGATCCAGACCCGCCGCTAGAAGTCCGTCAGCAGATCTTCGAGCGTCGGATAACCGATCTCCTGAAGCTCATAGCGCACGCGCGTCGTCGGAACCTTGAAATCGATCAGCCGAGTGAGGTCGATCGGGGTTCCGATCACGACAGCATCGCAATCGACCCGGTTCACCGTCTCCTGCAGGTCCTTGATCTGCCGCTCCCCGTAGCCCATCGCCGGCAGGAGCCGCCCGATCTTCGGGTATTTGTTGTATGTCTCGGTGATCGAAGCGACGGTGTACGGCCGCGGATCGACGATCTCCGCCGCACCGCACTGCTTGGCCGCGATCGTACCGGCGCCGTACTTCATCCCGCCGTGGGTGAGAGTGGGGCCGTCCTCGATGACCAGAACACGCTTGTCTCGGATGACCTCTGGATCCTCGACCATGATCGGAGACGCCGCCTCGATGATCCGGGCGCGCGGGTTCACCGAGGTCACATTCCTGCGCACGAACTGGATGTCGTCGAAGGAAGCGGTGTCGATCTTGTTTATCACCACGATATCGGCGGTGCGCAGGTTCACTCCGCTCGGATAATAGATGAGCTCGTGTCCGGCGCGGTGCGGATCGACGACGACGATGGAAAGATCGGGCTTGTAGAAGGAGAAGTCGTTGTTCCCTCCGTCCCAGATCACGATATCCGCCTCGGCCTCGGCCTGGCGTAGGATCTTCTCGTAGTCGACTCCGGCGTACACGATCGTCCCTCGGTCGAGGTGCGGCTCGTACTCCTCCCGCTCCTCGATCGTGCACTGGTAGCGGTCGAGGTCGGCGTAGGTCTCGTAGCGCTGCACCTCCTGTTCCACCAGGTTCCCGTAGGGCATCGGATGGCGGATGACGGCGAGCTTCCTGCCCTTCGCCTTCAGAATATCGGAGACGCGCCGCGTGGTCTGGCTCTTCCCCGAGCCGGTGCGCACCGCGGTGATCGAGATGAGCGGCTTCTTCGGTTCTATCATCGTATCCTTCGTCCCGAGGAGCATAAAGTCGGCACCGGCGGCGTTAACGATCGCGGAGCGCTCCATCACGTACTGGTTGGAGACGTCGCTGTACGCGAACACGACGATGTCGACGTCCTTCTCCTTGATCAGCTCCGCCAACCGCTCCTCCGGCTCGATCGGGATGCCGTTCGGGTAGAGATCCCCCGCAAGCTCCGGGGGATAGACCCGCCCTTCGATGTCCGGGATCTGGGTCGCGGTGAACGCGACGACCTCGTAGTCGGGGTTACCCCGGAACACGGTGTTGAAGTTGTGGAAGTCACGGCCGGCCGCTCCCATGATGATTACTCGTTTTTTCATCCCATCTCTCCTCTCTGACAAGCGATTGTCGCATTATAGCGAGCGGAAGGGAAATGCCGCAAGGCCTTGCCAGAAGGGCCCGGTCAAATTATGATCGGACTGACATGTCACTCGCCAACAAGATCACGATCGCCCGGGCCGGGTTGATCCCGGTGATACTGATCCTCCTCATCCTCAAGGAGAGGGAAGCGGCTCTCGCCTGCTTCCTCCTCGCATCCCTCGGGGACATCCTCGATGGACTCGCCGCGCGCGCGCGCCACGAGATAAGTCCGCTCGGGAAGGTCCTCGATCCGGCGGTCGACAAGGTCCTTTACGCCTCATTGATCGGGACCTTCACCGCCACCGGGGAGATCCCGTTGATCGCGCTCATCCTCTATTTCATCCCCCAGCTGGGGTTGGGGATCGGAGCGCTCGTCCTCCACCGCCGCGCCCGGAGGGTGCAGGGAGCACAGATCCCGGGGAAGGCGGCGGCCGTACTCACCTTTATCGCGATGATCTTCCTCACCCTCTCCCTCCCCTACCGCCTCCCGGCCCTCTACGTCGCCATCGGGGCCGGATACCTCGCCGCCCTGCACTACCTGCGGGCCGCCCTCTCCGGCCAGGGGAGATCCGCATAAGGGTGCGCCGGAAACCACGGAGGGATCGGAGCCTCGAACCGCACCCGCTCCCCGCTTCCCGGATGGGTGAACCCGATCCGCCACGCGTGGAGGAACATGTGCTCCCCCTCTTTCCCGTATAGGGGATCGCCGACGATCGGGTGCCCGATGTAGCGCAGGTGGACACGCAGCTGATGCGTGCGCCCCGTCCTCGGCCGCAGGAGGAGGAGCGTCCCCGCGGGGAGACGCTGCAACACCCGGAACGCGGTCTTCGCCACTCGTCCCCGCGGGGTCACCGTCATCACCCGCGGATGGACAGGATCCCTCCCCACCGGGGCGTCGATCAGCCCTTCCTCCTCCTCGATCTCCCCCTCGACCAACGCAAGGTAGAGCTTCGTCACCCCGCGGGAGGCGAACTGCGCCTTGAGAGAGGTGAGGGCCCGCGCGGTCTTTGCCACCACGATGACCCCGCTCGTCTCCTTGTCCAACCGATGCACGATCCCCGGCCGGCTCGGGTCGTCCTCCACCGGGAGGCGGCGGGTGGCGAGGAGCCCCTCGACGAGCGTCCCCCCATCCGTCCCCGCCCCGGGATGGACCACCATCCCGGCGGGCTTGTCAACCACCACGATCTCCTCGTCCTCATGGATGATGGAAAGAGGGATCGAACTAGGGACGAGGATCGGGTTGACCGGAGCGCTCCAGAGCACGCGCTCTCCGGCCCGCATCCTGCGGGAGGGGCGCCGACATACGCTTCCGGATACGCTAACGAAACCATCCTTTATCGCGGCCTTCACCGCGCTGCGGGAGACCCCCTCCAACCTCCCGGCCAGGAAGAGATCGAGCCGCAGGCCGGCCTCCTCCGGTGTAACTTCAAGCTCCATCGGGTTCATCGTCTTTCCTCATCAATTTGAATTTGGCGGTACAGATCGAGCTCCGTATAATAGTAAAATCGATTGTAGAAAGAAAAAAGTGGCGTCTGCTTTGTGAAGTGGGTTATCCCCCGTGGGATCCTTCCTTCTTCGTAAAGCGCTAAAGGAGTGTGAACGGGGCTGCCCCGTATCGAGATGAATATCGAGTTCATCGAAGCGTTGGAAGAGATGGCCAAGGAGAAAGGGATCACGCGTGAGGAGCTGTACGCGGCGATCCGTAAGGGCCTTGCTGCCGGCTATCAAGTGGAATATCACACCACCGCCCC
>JAJRTG010000118.1 GCA_024278395.1 Fidelibacterota bacterium
GGATTGATCGCGAGCAGGTCCTGGGCTGTGGATACGAGGAGCTTGTCGGCCAGGGTCATGAAATTTCGGAACCGGTCCCCCGCGTCCGGGGTCACCGTCACCGGGGGGAGTTCAGCCTGTAAGGCGGGTTGAGCGGAGAGCGTTTCGATGATCGCATCCAACCGCTTCCGAATGTCGTCGATCGTCGGGGCGAGCCCCTCCGTCGGCGGGGAGGGGTTCTGGGAGAGGGTGCCGGGCTTGACGTGGAACGGTTTCCCTGCGGTCCACCGGCCGATGATCGCGGCCAGGTTGTCGAGCTTCTGCTCGAGGGCGTCCACTTCGGCGGCGATCGCGTCGATCCGGGATTGGAGCGGGGTGAGATCGTAGGTGGGTTGTGGGGCCTGTTTTGTTCCGGTGACCCCGGTGCCGGTGAGGGTGACGACTTGTTGTTTGACCTGAAGGGGCTTTCCCCCCTGGGCGACGATTGTGAAGCTCGCGGTGTAGGAGGTGGCGGCGGTGGGGGTGAAGGTGACGTTGAACTTGATCGATCCTCCCGGCGGGATCGTCACCGGGAGCGGGGGCAGGTCCTTGAGCGCGAACGGTCCCCAGGTGGTGGTCCCATCGGGGAATGAGATCTGGGTCACCGTCCCCGCAGTTTCGCTTGTCTCCAGGATCTTGAAGATGTAGGTCGCTGTTTTAGTCGTCCCCACCGGGACGGGCCCGAAACCGATCGCGTTTCCACTGTAGGTCGGGGATGTGCTCGGAAGGCGGATGTCGATCTGGGAGAATCCGATGAGGAAGAACGCGGTCAAGAAGAGCAGCAGGAGCACCCCCCCGAGCCTCTTCTTCCAGGAGTCCATGGCGATCACCTCTGGTTGGTTTTTTTGAGGGGAAGGCGGCTGTTTGCAGGGGTACGAAGGTTTGCGACGACTTCTTACCCTACCCTGACGGCCGAGCGGCTGTCAAGGGAGGCGTCACCGCGGACGGTTTGCGGCCCGGCACGGGTTAAGTTATCCTATTTGCACTATGAGAATCGGGATTCTGACGAGTGGGGGGGACTCCCCCGGGATGAACGCCGCTCTGCGCGCGGCGGTGCGTGTGGGAGCCGGACTCGGTTTTGAGTTGGTCGGGATCAGGCGTGGGTTCACCGGGCTGATCGAGGGGGATCTCATCCCGCTCGACAACCGCGCCGTCGGCGGGATCATCGAACGGGGCGGGACGGTCCTGTACACCGCGCGCTCCAAGGCCTTCCTCACCCCGGAGGGGCAGGAACGCGCCCTTGCCACGATCGCCGACGAAGGACTGGACGGCCTCATCGTGATCGGGGGGAACGGTTCTCTGAAGGGCGCGCGCTTCCTGGAGGAGCAGGGCGTTCCCACCGTCGGGGTTCCCGGGTCGATCGACAACGACATCTACGGCACGGCGATGGCGATCGGGGTCGACACCGCGCTCAATACCGTGGTGGACTGCCTGAACAAGATCCGTGACACCGCTCTGTCCCATGAACGGGCGTTTGTGGTGGAGGTGATGGGGCGGAAATCCGGATACATAGCGCTTATGGGCGGATTGGCCGGCGGGGCGGAGATCGTCCTCATCCCCGAGGTCCCGGTCTCGTTGGGGAAGATCCTCGGGCAGGTGGACGAGGGATTGAAGAAGGGGAAACACCACTCGATCATCGTGGTGGCGGAGGGGTTCTCGCCGAAGGGTGCGCTGAAGGAGGGGAAGTCCGCCGGTCGGGTGGTGAGCGACTTCCTGGAGGAATCCGGGGAGATCGAGACGCGGCTCACCATCCTCGGGCACCTGCAGCGCGGCGGTTCCCCTAGTGCGTTCGACCGGATCCTTGCCTCCCGCCTCGGTGCGGCGGCGGTGCAACAGTTTAAGGACGGCAAGACCGGGGTGATGGTCGCTCTGTCCGGGAGCAAGATAGTGACCGTCCCGTTGGATGAGTTGGATAGGGACGGGAGCAACATCGATCTCGAGGTGTATCGGCTCGCCTACGCCGTCGCCACCTGATCCGCGGCCTGTCGGGCGAGGACGATCGCTCCGTATTCCACGGCGCGGTCCTGAAGCGGGCTCAACCGCACCTCGGGCGCGACCACGTTTAAGTGTTTCCGCATCTCCGCTGCCATCGGGGCGCACAGCTCGGGGTGGTTTATCGCGATGCTCCCGCCGAGGGTGATGATCTCCGGGTCGTAGGCGTTGGCGATCGCGGCGAGGGCGACCCCGCCGGCGTAGATTGCGTCGGCGATCACCATCTGCGCGATCTCATCCCCGGCCTGCGCTGCCTGGAAGACGAGGGGTGGAGTGATGCGCCCCAACAGGGCGAATCGGTCGATATCGCCCCCCTCCGCCGCGGCGAGCCTGAGGAGGGGTGAATCCTCCGGAAAGCCTTCGCTCACCAGCCTCGTACGGGCGTTCCGCACGATCCCCCGGCCGGAGCAATACGCCTCCGCACACCCGTAGTTTCCGCATCCGCACCGGAGCCCCCTTTCGCGGACGAGGATATGCCCGATCTCAGCGGCGTTTCCGTCTTTGCCGAGCAGGATCTTCCCCTCGCTCCACACCCCTGCCCCGAGGCCGGTGCTGATCGTAACGTAGACGACGTGGAGGTCGGTCTTGTCCCTGGTCTCCTCCCCGACCCCGAACTCCACCTCCCCGAGGACGGCGGTGTTGCAGTCGTTCTCCAGGCTGACCGGCACCCCGAACTCCCGGGAGAGCGGTTCAACCAATGGGAGATAGAGGGGGCGTGGCGGAAGCCCACGCGGCAGGGCGGGTAGCTTTATGTTCGTCGGATTGAGGACCGCTCCCTTGGCGAGCGGCCCGGCCGCTCCGATTCCGATCGCCGCGATCTCGGTTGTTCCCGCTTCCTCCATCGCGGCCCGAAGGATCGCGATCACTTTCCGCGCCAACCCGTCGTAGGCGGTCCCGTCGCTGAACCGGGTGAAGCCCCCCTCGTTCAGCTCCGCCTGGACCTGGACGCGCGCGAGGACCTTGCCCTCCGGGTCGGAGACGAGCCCCGTCAGCTTCGTCCCCCCGATGTCGAGGCCAGCGAGATATCCCTCTTTCATCGGTTTGCCAGCTTCCTTTTGAACGATTCGATGAGCTCGACCGGAGTCGGATCGGTTCCGTTCATGATGGCAAGGTAATAGCTCACGTAATCGCCGAAGTAGATCTGAGCGATTACTTGGGAGAACTCGCTCTTCCCCTCCGCTTTGATGCCTTCGTTGGGCACGGCCCTTTCCGCCAACAGATCCCTCATGATCTCGATCCGCCTGCGGTTTTCCGGGTGGTCGTAGTCGTTCTCCAGGAAGATGCAGTGGAGTCCCTTGCGCAACCCCTCATCGACGAACGCCAGGATCTCGTTGTGATGCAGTTCGGGGATGGCGTTGTAGAACGCCGGTTGCTTTGCGTTCTCGTTTACCTGGGTCTTCCACCGCATCGCCACAAGGTCGGTGTTACCCGCTGTCCCGTAGATCACCGGGATCGCGCGGTAGATCCGTTGGGCCAACTGCTTCGCCGGGTTATCCTGCGTCGGGACCGCGGCGTTGCAGCTCTCCTGCACCTTGGTCAGCGCGTCGAGAAGCTCGTCCTGATCGATCTTTACTGAGAGAAGACCGGCGCGCTCCAGCACCGTGAGCAACGGGAGGGCGAGATATCCGGTCGCGGCCCGCGGCTGATATCCACCGGGGATCTGGAGGAACGGGATCCCTTCTTTTTGCGCGATCTTCCGCAGCTTCCCTCCGCTCGATACCGTGAGGATCGGCAGGCCCGCTGAGATCCCCTGCTCCAACCCGGATAGGGTCTCCGCCGTGTTCCCGGAGTAGCTCACCGCGACGAGGAGCGTACCCGCGTCGATGAACGGGGGGAGGGTATAGTTGCGGTTGATGAACACGGGAACACGGGCGAACCTCCGTGCTATCTCCCCGGCCATCGCGGATCCCCCCATCCCGCACACGATCACCCGTCCTATCCCCTCTGGCGGGTGGAATTCGGACTTTTCCCCGATCGCGAGGGCATCCTGACACTGCTCCGGGTAGCTGTCGAGGACGTCGATCATCCTGCTCGCATCGCATCTCTTCAATTGGCGTACATCGTCTAACTCGGTCATAATGAATTGATGATAACCGCAATGTCCGGATCTGTCTAAGGAGGTAAGCGCTGAAGTCCGGGAAGTTAAGGGCCGTGTTCCTTCTCCTGAACGTTGCGTTCTACTGGGGCCTTGTCCCGTCCCTGCTGACGGCAGCTGGCGTGAGGCTCGACCGATTGACCGGGACATCTCCCGTCCCCCCTTGGATCGGACTGCCACTGGGGGCCGTCCTCATCGGCGCCGGGGCGCTCGGTGCCCTCTGGTCGACGGTTGCCCTCTACTTGCGCGGCGGGGGCTTTCCCATCGCCCTCATGCCCCCGAAGCGGCTCGTACGCGCCGGGCCGTATGCCATATCCCGTCACCCGCTCTACCTGTCGTTCGCTGTTTACCTCCTCGGTTGGGGGTTGGTCGCGCGATCGCCCATCGCCGTCGCGATCGCTCCTATCGTCACGCTGGTCTTGGGCCTTTACGCGCTCTTCCATGAAGAACGGGTGTTGGGGCGCCGGTTCGGGGAGGAATATGAGGGATACAGGAGGGATGTCCCGTTCCTCCTCCGTCCCCGCCGAGGCGTCCCCGGGCCGGGGATTCTGTTCTCCCTCGCCTATCTCATTGGTAAGCCGATCGTGCGGCTCCTCTTCCCGATAGAGGTTGAAGGCAAGGAGGACCTCCCGCAGGCAGGACCGCTCCTCCTTATCGCCAACCATGCTTCCTATCTGGATCCGATATTTCTCATCGCTGCGGCGGACCGCTATATCCGTTTCCTCACGAAGGGTGAGATGCTGAGCACCAGATTCGGGAGGTGGTTCTTCACCCGTACGGGAGCCATCCCGACGGACCGCTACCGGATCGATCCCGCGTCGGTGCGGAGGCTTCTGTCCGCGCTGAAGGCGGGGGAGATCGTGGGGATGTTCCCGGAGGGGGAACGGACTTGGGACGGAAGGCCTCTGCCGATCCATCCCACCGTGCAGCGGCTCCTCTCCCGGGCCGGGGTTCCGATCGTCGCTGCGCGGATCGAGGGGAGCTACGCGCTCTATCCCCGCTGGGCCGGGAACCCTCTGCCGGGAGGCCTTAAGGTCCACTTTTCGTCCCCGGTTCCCCCGTCCGGGGTTCAGGAAGCGCTCTCTCAGATCGCGGTCGTGAGCGTGGGAAGGACGTGGATGGCCCGAAAGGCGCTGGGGATAGAGCGTCTACTCTGGGCCTGTCCTTCCTGCCGCACGATCGGCGGGATCATCGGACAGGGGTATAAGATCATCTGCCGCAACTGCCACGAACAATGGCGCCTCGACAAGGATCTCCACGTCCGTGAGAGAGGCGGGAAAGCGGTTCCGTTCGTCCAATTCGTCTCTTTCCTGGACGGTGATCTATTGGGCGAGTTGGACACCCTTACCTCGATCGGCGATGTGGAACTTCTCGTCGGGAGGGAGGAGCTGTGGCCCGTAGCCACCGGGATCATCACCTATCGGGACGGAGCCCTTCACCTCGGCAACAGGGCGTTCCCGCTCGACGAGGCACGTATCATCAGGCTGGAGGGAAGAAAGCGGTTGGATATAGGGTTTCCAAACAGCGAAAGGATTCGCCTGTGCTTCCAACAGGACAGTCCTTTAAAATGGGCCCGCTTCCTCCGGCTGCGGCTCGGGATCGACGCCTAGAAGAAGCAAGGCAGCCGGTCGCAGACCGCGTCTTCCAAGAGCGGCTCTTCCCACGGGCCGAGGCACCGGTGATCCTTGTGGGCGTAACTCCCGAATAAAACCATATTCCCTGCTTTACATCCGCCGTTACAGATCTCTGCATAGGTGCATGTTCGACACTCCGGGGGCAGGGACTGAAATTCGACGAACTCCTCTACGGCGAATCGTCCGCGCATGATCTCCCAGATCGAATTTTCGTTTATGTTGCCAAGGGGGATGTCGGAGATGAACGGACAGGGGGTGACCGAACCGTCCACTTTGACGGTGAACACAAAGTACCCGCCTGAGCATGAGGAACCTGATAAGGTGCAGAAGTTTCGAAAGAACCTGGCGTGTTGTGGGTTCATCTCGCACAGGATCCAGCGTTTGACCTCCGCCCAGCGTGTTTTGTCGGGGATGAGGGGGTCGTTCCGCCGTTGCGGGATGTATTGGTAGAATAGGGCATGGGCGCCGAGCCCTTCCTTTACGAAGGAGTAGATCTCCTTAACCCGGTCGATGTTGAGGGAGTGGACCGCGGTAAATGTGTACACCTCGACTCCGGCGTCTATGAGCTGTCCGATCCCGTTTGTCGTTTGCCTCCACGCTCCCTTCATTCCCACAAAGGCGTCGTGTTCTTCGGCGTCACAGGAGATCAGGTTGACGATGGCGATATCCAATCCGGCCCTATGGAGCTCCCGCGCTCGTGTCCGATCGGCGTAGCGGGCGTTGGTGTAAAGGACCGTATTCGGGACGCGCGCCTCCATCTTCGCGTAGAGGATGATATCGACCAGATCCGCCCGCAGAAGCGGTTCTCCTCCGAGGATCTCGATCCGCGTCCCCGCTCCCCTTATGTCATCCAAAAGCCGCTTGATCGCGGGCAGCGGGAGGGTCTCCGCTCCCTTGTCCGCGTAGCACATCCGACAGGAGAGATCGCAGGCGTTGTTCACCTCCAGCTTCACCGACCACAAGACCCCTCCGATAAGATGACGGAGCCCGTAACGAAAAGCGCGCGAGCGGAATGAACCGTCAGGGAGGCGGTCGATCACCCCGAGGACCTGATCCTGGAGGCGCAGTGCAAGGCGGGTCTTGAATCGCGGGAACCGATCGAGCGGGGTACGCCCGAATCGGGGAAGCGATGCCGTGGTCACCTCTTTCAATCGACCAACTCCCTTTGCCAATAAGATCGCGACTTGACAAGTATACCATGGATCCCTAGGATGCGAATGTCATGAGATCGGTACGCGTTGTTCTCTGTGTCCTGCTGGCGGCGTTGATCCCCAGCCTGTCGGTTGTCGGGGATACCCTTCCACCGGAGAAAGCGGATCGGGTGCGGGCCTGGATGACCGTCGGCGGTGCGCTCCTCGGAGTGGGGATAGCGGGAGCGACTGCGTTCTCCCTTGTCCCGGAGGGGAGTGCCCTGGTCGATCGTCTGTTGGTCGTGGTCCCCGTGGCCGGGGTCGCCGCTGCGACAGGTGCTCTTGCCGGCCGGTGGGTGGCCGACACCGCTCTCAAGCTGAAGCCCTCTCTGATCCTCTCCCCCCTCCTCGGTGCCGGGCTGGGGCTCGTCGGTGCGGCCTTCGTCGGCGGGATCAGCTTCGCTCTTACGTTCGCGATCGCCATTCCCACCGTCGATGCCCCGCCGGGTTATTGGGGAAGGGACTTCACATATCTACAGGCGATCGGGATGGGATTGCTCGCCGGCGCGTTCTGGGGCGGGATCACCGGGATCCCCGTAGGGGCGGTCACCGTGCCGATCATCTCGGTATACATGGACTTCTAGTGCGCTGCCTCAACCTCTCCCCTCCAGCGGTTGCTGGTGTTTTGCCCCGGAGGAGTTCCGTTTTGTACAGTGGGGGTACAAGGGGGTGGTAAGGATGAGACCGATCACGATCGTTCTCCTGGCGTGTGCGGTCCTGATCGGCGGATGGGCTGCGGCTCAAGGGGGATACGCAGAGGTCACGCTCACCTACCTCGGCCACTCGTGTTTTACGTTCCGTACCGAGGATGGACCAATAGTCATGATCGATCCGTACGGGGAGTACGTCCCCTACCCCGCGCTCCCGCAACCGGCCGACCTGCTGATGATCACCCACGATCACGTCGACCA
>JAJRTG010000119.1 GCA_024278395.1 Fidelibacterota bacterium
TCGAGCTGCGCGTGTTCGAAGACGACGCCGGGAAGATGAACCTATCCCTCCAGGACGTGGATGGAGAGGTCCTCGCCGTCTCCCAGTTCACACTGTACGCGGACGTACGCAAGGGCCGGCGTCCGAGCTTCATCGCCGCCGCGCCGCCGGAGGAGGCGGAACCCCTGTTCAACGCGTTCGTTGAACAGCTGCGCGCCGCCGGGGTCAGGGTGCGGACGGGCCGGTTCGGGGCGAAGATGGAGGTGGAATTGCTGAACGACGGACCGGTTACAATCCTCCTCGAGGTTGCGCCCCCCAACGAGAGGGGATAAACTTCTTCTCCCATCCAACGGGACAAACGACTCAGGAGGAGAAATGGCTGTACCAAAATATAGGACTTCACGGGCAAAGGCGCGCGCGCGGCGGACGCACCAGCGGCTGCGGGCCCCGGCGATCACCGAGTGTCCCCACTGCCACGAGCCGAAGCTTCCCCATCGCGCCTGCCCGCACTGCGGCTACTACAACGGGATGGAGATCATCGAGATAAAGGGAGAGGAGGAATAGCCGCTTATTCCTCCTTCTTCTTTCTCTTCACCTCGGCCTTGGCCCTCTTCTTTTCAATCTTCAGCTGCGCCTTGATCCTCTTCTCCTCCGGCCTCGAATCGTAGGGCCCAGCATCCATCCCCTTCCTCATTCGCCCGCGGCGGGCGATGATCCGCTCGGCGAGGACGCGTCCGAAGTGCCCGACGAACCCGGCGGCAAGGACGGCCAAGATCCACTTGAGGACGTTCCACACGCTCTCCCAGTTCATCTCGTTCATCTTAGCCGCCCGCCTTTCCTCGAACAACCTCACCCCGTCCCGCGACAATCTCCCTTCTGACGCGGAAGCGCTGCGGAAGGGGTCACGCCCCGTCCAGGAATGCGGGCTATCCCACCACCAGCGGCTGCACCGAGCCGGGGACAGGAACCGCTCCACCGGCGGGAAGAGGGATCGTGATCCCCTCTCCCTTGACACGAAACTGCGTATCTTTTAACATCGAATCACTCGGGTCGTTAGCTCAACTGGCAGAGCAACGGACTCTTAATCCGTCGGTTGCAGGTTCGAGTCCTGCACGACCCAGAGAAGTGGGTCGTTAGCTCAGGGGTTAGAGCACCTGACTTTTAATCAGGGAGTCGCTGGTTCGAATCCAGCACGACCCATCCCGAAACCGTGAATCCGTCCCCATCATCTAGCGGCCTAGGATACCGGGTTTTCATCCCGGCGGCAGGGGTTCAAATCCCCTTGGGGACGCTTGAGAGTTTGCGCGGAGCGCGGGTGGAAAATATAATGGGCGAGTAGCTCAGCTGGGAGAGCATCCGGCTTACATCCGGAAGGTCACAGGTTCGAGTCCTGTCTCGCCCAGCGGCATGATTTTACGGGGGCGTGGTCTAGTCTGGTCTAGGACGCTGGATTGTCACTCCAGAGATCGCCGGTTCAAATCCGGTCGTCCCCGCCACAGAGCCGAGGTAGCTCAGTTGGTAGAGCACGGCCCTGAAAAGGCCGGTGTCCCCAGTTCGAATCTGGGCCTCGGCACCAGGCTTTCCCTTGACGGGGGAGGGTTCTATCCGCTATCTTAGAGCGATGAGGGGCGTCAGATGAACGAGAATCCCACGACCGTCTGGGAGAGCATCCTTTCCGGCCTACAACAGGAGATCCCACGCGCCAGCTTCGAAACCTGGTTCAGGGGGACACGTCCCCTGCGTCTGGAGAACGGCGCCCTCGTTGTTGCAGTCCCGGACAGCTTTATCAAGGGTGGGATAGAACGCCGTTACCGCACCCTTCTCGACCGGCTCGGAAAAATGGTGGGGGGAGACGGGTTCCGCATCGACCTGGAGATCGTTCCGCAGGAGAGCGATGACCTCGCCCCGCCGGTGATCCACAAGAGCGCGATCGCTCCCCAACAGTTGGGAGACACCCTCCCGCTCAACCCTGACTACACCTTCGATCAGTTCGTGCGCGGGAAGAACAACCACTTGGCCTACGCAGCGTCGATGGCGGTCGCCGAAGCGCCTGGGAAGGCGTACAATCCGCTGTTCATCTACGGGAGCGTCGGGCTGGGGAAGACGCATCTCCTGCAGGCGATCGGCAACTTCGTCCTCAGATCGGGGACGGCGAAGACGGTCGTCTACACGACTTCAGAACGGTTCGCCATCGAACTCATCAACTCGATCCGAAGCAACACCACCTCCGCGTTCCGCGAGAAGTACCGGCGGATCGACCTGCTTCTGATCGACGACGTCCACTTCCTCCAGGGCAAAGAGGCGACCCAGGAGGAGCTCTTCCACACGTTCAACGAGCTGTACGGGAGCGAGAAGCAGATCGTCCTGTCGAGCGACCGGCCGCCGGAGGAGCTATCCGGGCTGCAGGAGCGGCTGGTATCCCGGTTCCGCTGGGGTCTGGTCGCAGATATCCAACCCCCGGACTTCGAGACGCGGATGGCGATCCTGCGCGAGAAGGCGCAACACCGCGGGTTGATGGTCGACGACGACATCCTGGAGCTGATCGCAAGCAGGATATCCTCCAACGTCCGCGCCCTGGAGGGGGCGCTCGTCAAGGCGATCGCCTACGCCGAGCTGCAGGGGGAGACCCTCACCCCCAAGACCCTGGAGGAGATGCTCCCCGAGGAGGGGAAGCGGGAGCGGCTGACGGCCGAGCACATCAAGGACGAGGTAGCGGCCCGCTACCACCTGAAGCGCCGCGACCTTGAGGGGTCGAGCCGCAAGAAGGAGATCTCCCAAGCCCGGCATATCGCGATATACCTCACCCGCGAGCTCACAAACCAATCATTCCCCACGAGCGGAAAGCACTTCGGAAACCGCGACCACACGACGATAATGCACTCCTATATGAAGATAAAGTCCCTCATCGAGGAGATGCCGCTCCTCCACGCCGAGATCAGGGAGATCGAAGAGTCCCTGCGGGCCCGGTTTACCGTGGCATAAGCCGCAAAAAACGCTTCAAAAGGGGATTTCACGAAGTGGAAAAATATCCTTCCCCTGTGGAAAACCCTGGGGAAAAGGGGCCGAAAAAGGGTGAAAAAGAGCACTTGCCTGTGGAAAAGTACGGTGCAAAAATCGGCGGCGGGCTTTCCTCAGCCCTTGTCCACTGTTTTCCACCGTTATGAACAACCTATCCACAGGGTTTTCCACAGGGCTGAGACGGGACCAGCTCGACAAAATTCCTCTTTTCCACAGACAAGTGTCCCGATAACTACAGCCACAGGTACTTGAAATGAACTGGGTGAGAGAAGTACTGCAACGATACAACCTGGGTAAAGAGTTCGATCACTACCGCGTCCTCTCCCTGTGGGCAGCCGTCGCCGGCGAGCAGATCAACCGTCTCACCGAAGCAAGGGACTTCCGTGCCGGGAGGCTCACGATCTCCGTCTCCTCCCCCAGCGTAGCCCAGGAGCTCTCGCTCCTTCGCAGAAGATACATCGCGAGGATAAACGAGCTCGCCGGTGAGGAGGTCGTCAAGGAGATCCGGTTCGTTCCCGGGAAGATAACCGCCTCGCGCCGGATCCCCCGCGTCTCCCCCGCCGCCTCCCATCGGGCGGAAGCACAGGCTCTGTTCGACGGGCTTCCGGATCGGGAGCTCCAACGCTCCTTCGAGCATCTCTACCTCACCCTACGTCAACGGGAGGCTTCCCTCCTCGCTGCCGGAGGGAAGCGGTGCTCCCGCTGTGGGGTCGTCTTCTTCGGAAAGGGTGATCTCTGCCCGGGCTGCCGTTTCGACCCGGTTGCGGGAGGGGAGGACGGGGGATAGAATGATGCGCTCATGCGAAACCTGAGATCCACCACAATTCTAGCGATCCGCTCCGAGGACGAGCGGCGCGCCGTCGTTGCGAGCGACGGGCAGGCGACCCTGGAGACCACGGTGATCAAGTCGAACACCAAGAAGGTCTACCGCCTGTTCGGGGACAAGGTACTTGTCGGGTTCGCCGGCGCGACCGCCGACTGCCTGGCCCTGCTCGACAAGTTCGAGGGGAAGCTCTCCAAGTACGACGGACGCCTGCGGAGGTCGGCGGTGGAGCTGACCAAGGAGTGGCGGACCGACCGGGTCCTGCGTCATCTGGAGGCGGTTTTGGTCGCGGCGAGCGAAGAGGGCCTCCTCATGATCTCCGGGGCGGGGGACGTTCTCGAGCCGGACGAAGGGGTGATCGGGATCGGATCCGGCGGGCCGTACGCCCTCGCTGCTGCGCGCGCGTTCCTCTCGGTCGGGGGGATCCCGATCGTCGAGGTGGCGAGAAGGTCGCTGGAGATCGCTGCTGCGATCGATATCTACACGAACGACCGGATCTCCCTGGAGGAGGTGAGCTGGTAGGATGAGCGCAATCGTCGAGCGCCGGGAACCGGGTCCGGCCGGGCTGACCCCGCGACAGATCGTCGCCGAGCTGGACAAGTACATCGTCGGTCAGGCCGATGCGAAGCGCTCCGTGGCGATCGCCCTGCGCAACAGGATGCGCCGCCAGCTCGTGGTCGGGGAGATCCGCGGAGAGATAAAGCCGAAGAACATCCTGATGATCGGCCCGACCGGGGTGGGGAAGACCGAGATCTCGCGCCGGCTCGCGCGGCTGACCGAATGTCCGTTCGTCAAGGTGGAGGCCACCAAGTTCACCGAGGTCGGCTACGTCGGCCGGGACGTCGAGTCGATGGTGCGCGACCTCGTCGAGGTGGCGATCGAGATGGTGCGCGAGGAGGAGATCATCCGCGTGGAGGAGGAGGCGGAGAGGATCGTCGACGAGGAGTTGCTCGACGCCCTGCTTCCCCTCTCCGAGGAGACCGATCCCGAACGGCTGGAGAGCGCGCGCAAGACACGGGAGAAGCTGCGGGAGAAGCTGATGGAGGGGGATCTCGAGGAGCGGGTGGTGGAGATCACGGTCGAGGAGTCGGTGATCCCCCAGATCGAGGTGTTCACCCAGGACGGGATGGACCAGATGGGAATCGACATGGGGGACATGCTCTCCGGGCTCCTCCCCCCGTCCCGCAAGCGGAGGAAGATGCGCATCAAGGACGCCCGCCCGATCCTGTTCGACCAGGCCCTCGACCGGCTGATCAACATGGAGGACGTGCGCCAGCGCGGGCTCGACCTCGCCGAGGAGATGGGGATCATATTCATCGACGAGATCGACAAGATCGCCGCCGGAGGGCGGGAGGAGACCGGCGGCCCCGGCGTCTCCCGCCAGGGGGTGCAGCGCGACCTCTTGCCGCTCCTTGAGGGGACGACCGTCCGGACCCGCTACGGGACGGTCACCACCGAGAACATCCTGTTCATCGCCGCCGGGGCGTTCAACATGTCTAAGCCGTCCGACCTCATCCCCGAGCTGCAGGGGCGGCTCCCGATCCGCGTCGAGCTCTCAAGCCTCACCGCCGATGACTTCAGGCGCATCCTGCGCGAGCCTAAGGACGCGCTGGTAAAGCAGTACCAGGCGCTGCTTGCAGTGGAGGGGGTCACGCTCGAGTTCACCGACGGCGCGATCGACGAGATCGCGGAGATCGCCTACGAGCTCAACCAGACGACCGAGAACATCGGGGCGAGGAGGCTCTCCACCGTGATGGAAAAATTGATGGAGGAGATCTCCTTCTCCGCCGACGAGCACTCGGGGGAGACGATCACCATCGACCGCGACTACGTGCTCGAACGCCTTTCCGGGATCGTCGAGGATCCCGACCTGTCGCGCTACATCCTCTGAGTTGATGGTTCAAGGGCGGGGCGTGCCCACTGGATGAGCGGACGCGAAATCGCCGACACGATCGCGAACGAAGAGGACGCTGCTCCCCAAGCCTGGGACGGTAGCAAGGGCAGGTGTGCAGACGGGGCGATAATGCGGAAGGAGATTCGGTGGGAGCGGTACTTGCGGTGCGTGACCTGTGCAAGACGTATGCCTCGCACGAGCTGTTCGATCGTTTGTCACTCACGTTTCACGCCGGAGAGCGCGTCGGGCTGATCGGACCGAACGGGGCGGGCAAGACGACGCTTCTGCGCATCCTCGCCGGCATCGAGCCCCCTGACTCCGGGACGGTGGATCGCGCCAAAGGAGCCCACATCGCCTACCTCCCTCAGATCGACACCTTCCCCGCCGGGACGACGGTGGAGGGAGCGCTCCTCGGTGCGCTCGCCGACCTCCCCGTGGAGGACTACGAGCGCCCGGTGCGCGCGCGCAAGATGCTACGCCGCCTGGGCTTCGAGAACGGGGGCGCGCCTGTGGAGGCCCTCTCCGGCGGCTGGCGCAAGCGCCTTGCCATCGGGTGTCAACTGGTGCAGGAACCGGATCTGCTGCTGATGGACGAGCCGACCAACCACCTCGATCTGCAGGGGATCGATTGGCTGGAGCGCTTCCTCGGACGGGCGCGGATCCCGTTTGTCGTCACGACGCACGATCGCTACTTCCTGGAGCGGGTCACGGATCGTATTGTGGAGATCAACCCCCGCTACCGCGACGGCTTCTTCAGCGTGCGCGGCCGCTACAGCGACTTCCTCGAGAAGCGGCAGGCGTTCCTGCAGGCGGAGCTCGAGGAACGGCGCGCGCTCGCCGGAGAGGTCCGCCGCGAGGTGGAGTGGCTGCGGCGCGGTCCGAAGGCGCGCGGGACAAAGGCATCCCATCGGGTTAACGCGGCGCAGGAGAAGATCGAGCGCCTGTCCGAGGCACGGCGGCGGCAGCGGAAGGCGGCCGAACCGGAGATCGGCTTCCGGGCCACCGGTCGCCGGACGCGCGATCTGATCATCGCCAAGGGGATCGCGAAGAGGCTTGGAGGAAAGCAGCTGTTCCGCGGCCTTGACGCCTTCGTCACCCGTGGCTCGCGAGTGGGGATCGCCGGGAACAACGCCTCGGGCAAGACCACCCTACTGCGCGTCCTCGCCGGTGATCTGTCGCCCGATGCGGGGATGGTGAGGCATGCCGCTGATCTCCGCATCGCCCTGTTCGACCAGCAGCGCGGGCGGCTTGACAAATCCGAGCGGCTGCGCCGGGCGCTCGCCCCGAGCGGCGACACGGTCTCCTACCTCGGGCGCGGCGTGCACATCATCCCCTGGGCGATGCGCTTCGGCTTCCGCCCTGACCAGTTGGACATACCGGTTGGTGACCTCTCCGGCGGGGAGCAGGCGCGGGTGCTGATGGCGATGATGCTGCGCGAGCCGGTGGACGTACTCATGCTCGACGAGCCGACGAACGACCTCGACATCCGGTCGATCGAGGTCCTCGAACGCGCGCTGATCGAGTTTCCCGGTGCGGTCGTCCTGATCACCCACGACCGCCACATGCTCGACCGCGTCTGTACTGACATCATCGGTCTACACGGCGGCGGAGGCTGGGGAGACTACGGGAGCGTGGCCCAGTGGCAGGAGGCGGAGGCGCGCGGAACGGAGCCCGACACGCCATCCATCAAGGAGGCTTCGAGGCGGTCGCGGACCGTCCGTCCCAAGCGGGCGGGATTGACGTATCTGGAAAAGAAGGAATGGGAGGGGATGGAAGAGCGGATCCTCGCTGCCGAAGAAGAGGTGAACCGCCTTCAGGCGGAGCTTGAGGATCCGGAGGTGGTCAGCGATCACGAGCGGCTGCAACAGGTTTACGAGGCGCATGGCGAGGCACAGCGAGAGCTTGCGGCGCTGTTCGACCGTTGGGAGGAGCTGGAACAAAAGATGATGGGGGAGGTAAGCAACGGTAAGGGAAGCATTAATTGATACCAGTCCCAGCTCTGTAATCAGAAGCCAAAGCAAGATAAATAGATTTCACTGTTGGGTTGCAAGACCATCCTTCGACACTCTGCACTATGCAAGACGGAGGGATCACATCTAGGCGACGAGATTGCTCGCAGAAAGGACGTTTGCCGCGTCGGAGCACGCAAGTTGGAACGCCCATCCGACCACACCTTTCTCGTTACCGAGTTCGAGATTTGACATCCGCTGTCGGGTTGCGCTGCGGTGTTTTCCCCGGGTTCGTGGGTTATATAATTTGGGGACGGTTCAAGCTGAAGGGGGAGCGAAGTATGTTTTCCAAACGGGGCTTGATAATCGCCGCTCGGTTTCTGTATTACACGTTGCTTCCGTTTTGCACGATTCTGATCGGGGACCTGCTCTCCTTACCGCATACCCAGAACAACGCGCTCGCTGATCTGCATGATCCCGTGTTTTGGAAGGTGTTTTACGCACCGATTCTCGGTCTTGGGTTACTGATAGCGGTGGCGGATCTCTCCTATACCATAAAGAACGGTCGTCCTGGACCGCTGATCGATCCCGCGATATCGTGCTTCATCGCGAAGATCGCAGGAAGGCGTGGTGGATAGCATGGAAACCGGAAAGATCGTGACCCTGGTGGTGACGGGGGCAGTTGCATTGACGTTCGGAATCCTCGTTAAGCTCAAGCTGTTGGAACGCGAAAGGCGTCCTTGGTTTCTGTCACCGGTCAAGAGCCCTGTTCTTCGGTTGCTGATCGCGCTGATGGCGGGAGGACTTGCTGCGTACATCAGCCAACCGTGGAGTCCACCGCCCGACGGATGGCCGACGTGGCAGGCTACATTATTCATCGGATTTTGTTTTTTCGGCATGTGGGGAAGTCTTACACTGCGCTATTGGGCTTATAAGAGGGTTCAAGAGTGAAGCGAGGAGAATCCGGTAACGGTTCTACCGGTTGAGCAAGGAGAAGATCACGGGAATTCAAAAAAAGAGTACCTTGGCGACCAGATTGTATTCCTGGGGGAGGAGCGTAATGTCGTTGCGCCTGTTAGAAAAGGAAAAGGGAAAAGGGGACAGGCTGATTTTTATGAAACTCCCTTGCAAAAAGACAAAATACAAGGTTGAACTCCTTACACGGACTTACTAAAGATGGCGTAGTTGGCACATTAGTACCGCAAACTTCAGACATTTTTAACAGAACACAACTACCTTAACAGCACATTTTTGTGTACGACAAAGCA
>JAJRTG010000120.1 GCA_024278395.1 Fidelibacterota bacterium
CCGCCCTTCGCCGTCCCGTCGAGCTTGGTGAGGACGATCCCGGAGAGGTCGATCGCGTCGTTGAACAGGCGCGCCTGCGAGATCCCGTTCTGCCCGGTCGTCGCGTCGAGGACGAGGAGCCGCTCGTCCGAGGGACGGCCCAGCTTCTTCTGCACCGTCCGTTCGATCTTCTTCAGCTCCTCCATCAGGTTGTGCTTGGTGTGGAGCCGTCCCGCGGTGTCGATCAGGAGTACCCCGCCTGCCTTGGTCGCGTGATCGATCGCGTCGAAGACCACGGCGGCCGGGTCGGCCCCGATCCGGTGTTTGACGATGTCCGCGCCCACCCGTTCGGCCCACACCGCGAGCTGCTCGATCGCCGCCGCGCGGAAGGTGTCCGCAGCGGCGAAGGTGATCGGGAGCTCCGGGCTCTCGGCGCGTAGGCGGGCGGCGATCTTGGCGGTCGTGGTCGTCTTTCCCGATCCGTTCACCCCGGCTACAAGGATCACCGTAAGTTCACCCTCGCTCCGCAGGGCGATCCGGCGCTCCGATCCGGCGAGGCGCTCTACGATCGCCTGTTTTAGGACATCGAAGTGATCAGCTCCCTTCCCGTCCCGCTTGGAGATCTCCTCCACCAGAGCGGCGGCGACCCGCGCCCCCACATCGCCGGCGATCAGCGCCTCCTCCAGCTCCTCCAGCTCCTCCGGTCCGAGCTTACCCCCCCGTAGGATCTGACCTACCGGGGCGGCGAGCCCGGCCCGCGTTCGCTTCAGTCCCTGTTTGAGCCGGTCGAGCCAAGCCATCACATCACCTCCGGCGCCGACATCCCCAGGATCCCGAGCGCTCCCGCGATGACCGTCTTCGTCGCCGCAAGCAGCGCAAGCCTGGCGTGCGTCACTTCCTTTTCCTCTCCGAGCACCCGATATGCGTCGTAGTAGCCGTGGAACGCGCGCGCTACCTCAAGTGCGTAGTCGGTGAGCAGATGGGGCCCGAACTCGCGCGCGCTCTGCTCGATCACCTCGGGGAACCGATCGAGGAGCTTGATCAGCTCGAGTTCCGCGGGCGCCGTCAGCGGGGAGAGATCGACCTCCCTCCAGTCGAGCTCGATTCCCGCCTTGCGGAAGATCGAGGCGATGCGGGTGTGGGCGTACTGGATGTAGTAGGCCGGGTTGTCGAGGGACTGCACGCGGGCGAGGGCCATGTCGAACTCCAGGTGGCTCTGCGGCTTGCGCGCCGCCATGAAGTAGCGGACGATGTCCCGGCCGATCTCCTCCATCAGATCACGCAGGAGGACGAACCTTCAGGCGCGGGTCGACATGCGGGCTTTTTCCCCCTTCTCCCGGATACTGACGAACTGATGTACCGCGTAGGAAAGAAACTCCTCGGGGAGCCCGAGGATACGCAACGCCGCCTTGACGCAGGTCTGCTCCACCTGGTGGTCCGATCCCTGTACGTCGATCACCTTGGCGAATCCGCGGCGGAACTTGTTCATGTGGTAGGCGATGTCCACCATGAGGTAGGTCGGGCGCCCGTCGCTGCGGATGAGGACGGAGTCTTTCGCCCCTCCATGCTCCTCGGCCCTGAGCCAGATCGCCCCGTCCTTCTCGTACGTCCCGCCGCGGGCGCGCAGGGCCTCCAACGTCTCATTCACCTCACCGCTTCTGTGGAGCGTCCCCTCGCTGAACCACACGTCGAACTCCACCCCGAGGCAGGCGAGATCCTCCCGGATCGACTCCTTGATCCGGGACACCGCCGCGTCCTTGAAGTACTCCCGTGCCTCCGGGTCGAACTCGGGGAATCGATCCCCGATCTCCTCCCGCACGGCGCGGGCGATCTCGATCAGGTAGTCGCCGTGGTAGCCGTCCTCCGGGATCTCGTGTTGCTCGCCGAATAACTCCCGATACCTGACCCAGAGGGATTCAGCCAGAAGGTCGATCTGGCGCCCCTCGTCGTTGAAGTAATACTCGCGCGTCACTCGATATCCCAGGAACCCGTACAGGGATGCGAGGACGTCACCGAGGACCGCCTGGCGCCCGTGTCCCACGGTGAGCGGGCCGGTCGGGTTGGAGCTGACGAACTCGACCTGCAGCGATTCTCCTTTCCCGATCTCCGAGCGGCCGAAATCCCCCCCGGCCTGCAGGATCCTCCGGAGTGCTTCCCGGATGAACTCGGGCTTCAAGAACAGGTTGATGAACCCTGGACCGGCGATCTCCACCTTGGAGAACGGTCCGGCTGGAAGGGCTTCGATCAGCCGGGACGCGAGCTCGCGGGGCGGGGTGTGGACACGCTTGCTCCCGACGAGAGCGAGATTGGTCGCAAAATCACCGAACTCCGGACGCTCGGAGGCTTCCACCTCCACCGAAACCGCCGGGAATCCAAGGGCCTCCCATGCCGCAACAAGGTATCCTCTAACGCCTGATCGTAGTGTCATTAGTAAGGGCTGGATGGATTATTTCTCAACGATGAACCTGATCCCGGTCTTATCCTCCCCGGAGATCTTCAACTCCACGAATCCGGGGACGACCTTGATCGGGGTGTCGCTCCCTTTTTCCACGAGGCGACGGGCGATTGCAATCGCTTTCACCGTTTGGTTCACCGCTCCGGCGCCGATCGCGTGAAGCTCCACGACCCCGTCTTTTTCCAGGGCTCCGGCGATCGCCCCGGCGACCGAATTCGGGTTTGAACGGGACGCGACTTTCAGGATCTCCATAGCCATCCTCCTACTCTCCTGCGACGTGCGTCAAACCCCGCATCGACTAGTATAGCGGGGGGATACACACCTGTCAAAACGCCGGTGCTCCCTCCCGGCGTCCGGTATAATCACCCCACCATGGCCGAAACCAAAAGATGGAAAAGATTCTTCCGGAACCCGGTAATGGCGATGCTCGGGGGGCTCCTTCTCGGGGGGATGGGGATCGGGATCGCGGTGGTGATCCTCGTCTACCTGGTACAGCCGGCTGCCACCCCGGAGCTTCAGGGGTTGGTCTGCTACCGCACCAAGGAGTTCAATCTATGGTACCCAAAGGAATCCTCAATCCGGGATGAGCACTCTGCCCTTGCCGCGGAACTGGAGAGGGATCTTCGCGAACTCACCGCTCTCCTCCAGGTCGATCCCCAGCTTATTCCCCAGCCGATCGACGTTTTTGTCCATCCCGACCTCTCCGACCTCAAGAGCTCGATAATGAAGCGGAAGGGCCCCAACGCAAGCTCTACCTACGGCGCTCCGTTGGACCTACTGGCAGGGGAGGATCCGCGCCCCCGCCTTGCCGAGCTGGTTCTTGCGTTCGGATGGGGGGAATGCCGTTCGCAGATCCTGAAAACGGGGATGCGGATGTACGCGGCAGATCCGACTCGCAACTTTCACGCAGTCGTCGCCGCACTTCCCGACCGTCTCTTTCTCCCCCTGCCCCAGCTGATCCGTCTGGAAGAAGAGGGCCAGTTTCCGCCCTCCCTGTACGATCGTTTCGATTCTCCCTACTCATCCGCCGCCATCCTCTCCCTTGACGCGTTCAAGGGGATCTTCGATCTGAGGGTCGAGGGCGAGGAGAGTTCGATCCCGGCGCTCGAGGCGGCGTCGCTTGTGCAGTTCCTCATCGAACAGGAAGGCGGGATCAGCGGAGTGAAGCGGGCGTGGGGGAAGGGGAGCACGGAGCGACTGATCGCCCGCATTACCCCGGAATCGCCCGCCCAACTGAGCGAGCGGTGGCGCGCGGCGGCGATCGCTGCCGGGATGAGATCTCCGGACTACCATCGCTGGCACGCTTATTACCTTCTAGGGAGCGGAGATCCGGACAGGGCTTATACAGAGGCGAAGGAGTATCTGGTCAACTCTACGAATCCGGTTGAGCTTGAGGTTGCGGTTAAGTGTGCGATCTCCGTGGGGGACTTCACCGGGGCGGAGGCGATCGCCGCCGGGTTGAGCGGGGACGCTCGCACTCGGATAGATCGATACCTCAATCTCTTCCGTGGCTGGGTCGCGGTCACCGGCGATTCGATCCGGGTGCTCGCCGCGGATAGGAGAACGGCGGAGGAGCAGCTGAAAACGCTGCGGACGAGCTATAAGAAGGTGAGCGAGAAGCTCTCCCTCGCGCCCGCCGAGCTTCCCACGCGGGTGACGGTGTTTCTCTATCCGGATCAAGACGCGAAGGATACGGGAGAGACGATCACCCCCCTTCCTCCCGAAGAGAGCGCCACCCTCCACATCCTCGTCGGCGATGACGCTGTCTATCAACTTGCGCGGATGATCCCGCCTTATGCCTTTCGGATGGATACCTACTCGAACCTGCTCCGCGACGGCCTTGCGGTCGCCCTCACCACCGAGCCCTCGGATCTCGTGGCCCAGGGGAGGAGGCTCCGCCGGACGGGGGGATGGGTCTCCCTCTACATCCTCGACTACGGAACGAGCGATCCTGATACGGTCAAGATCGAGGCGGGGTTGATGCTGGAGTACATCCTCACGTACTTCGGTCCGGAGGCGATCCGCTCCATCTGGATCGGCACCGCCCCCCTCGGGGGCGACCTCTCACTCGATTCCGCGATCCGCGAGGCGTGCGGGGTCTCCCGTAAAGAACTCGACAAATCGGTGGGAAAATGGGTCGACAATTTTCCCGATTGACATCCCGCCTCCACTCCTGGTATGATTAGATGACTCTCCACTAGACTTTAGGAAGCCCGGAGGTGATGCGGCAACTTTGCAGTATCTTTTGGGACGGCTTCAACATCAAAAAGGAGGTACGAATATGAAACGTTTCGGCCTGCGAACGCTGGTCGTACTGTCCGGTGTGGTATTGCTCTTCTCTCTCATTGCGGGAGCGTACACCGTAGCGCAGCTGGAGGACATTGCTTCCAACGAACTGATCCCGGAGATCAGTACGGCGGCGGGGATGGCTCTCGCCGATTCCTACGCCCAGAGCAAGACGGTAGCTGAACTGGAGGACCTGGCGGCGAACGGACGCACGATCGGGCTGCGCACTGCGGCGAGCAAGGCGCTCGAGATCCTGTATCGGGACAAGACCGAAGACGAGCTCATGGCGATCGCCGGTGGCGACCAACCGGAGATGATCCGAGCCGCGGCGGTGAACCCGCTTGTCACCTACCTGGTTGCCAAGAAGGCGGATGA
>JAJRTG010000121.1 GCA_024278395.1 Fidelibacterota bacterium
GAGGGATGGTTTCTCTCCTTGGGTCATGCGCGAGTAGACGTCGTCCACCAACTGCCCGACAAAATCCTTGACTTCCTCATGTTTCGCCGCTTGTTGCTGTTCCTTCACCTCGATCACCTCCGGACACATTTTTTACCCGTACCCCCGAAGTTGCTGCTCATCGCGCATGCAATCTACAAAAGCGGTGAGCCGTACCGGTCACCGATCAGCAAGGAGGGTTGACTTTTGATACAGTATCTGACCCCGTTGCTTGCCTGGCGGGCGGCGGCACTGGTATAAAGGTGAGGAAGGAGGAGCGATGAAGACGATCGAAGATGGACGCGACTGGCTCAAGGCCGAGGAATGGGAGATGGAGGTAGAGACCGATCAGCAAAAGGGGATTCCCCATCCACCGCTTCAGAAGCCCGTCCCGGAGGGGGCGAGACTGATCGAGCTCATCCCCCCGGAACAGATCTCTCTGGGGGACGTCCCCTTGCGGGAGGCGATCGCCCGACGGCGCAGCCGCCGTCTCTTCGCGCGTGAGCCACTGACCCTGGAGGAGCTTTCCTTCCTCCTGTGGGCCACTCAGGGGGTCAAGGAAGTGATCCGGGATGGGGTAGCCACCTTCCGTACCGTTCCCTCCGCCGGGGCCCGGCATCCGTTTGAGACCTACCTTTCGGTGCACCGAGTAGAAGGGCTGTCCCCCGGCATCTACCGCTATCTCCCACTGGAGCACCGGCTCGCCCTTCTCCGGGAGGAGACCGAACTCCCGGAGAGGATCGTCCGGGCGGCCCTGGGGCAGAAGTTCGTGGGGGAGGCGGCCGTCGTGTTCATCTGGGCGGCGCTCCCCTACAGGACCGAGTGGCGCTACTCCATCCGCTCCCACAAGGTGATCGCCATCGACGCCGGCCACGTCTGCCAGAACCTGTATCTCGCGTGTGAGGCCATCGGGGCGGGGACCTGCGCCGTGGGGGCCTATTCCCAGGTCTCCATGGACGCGCTCCTGGGAGTGGACGGGACGGAGGAATTCACCGTGTACCTGGCCCCGGTGGGCAAGCTCCTGTAGAGGGTCTCATTGGGATCCGGTCATGCATTTCAACTCTAGGATTGCTGCACTGTTGGCGGAGCAGAAGGCGCAGGCCTTTGCTCCTCTTGATGTTATGAAACGGTGCTGGGTCCTTTATTATCTCAACCTGCACGGCTATATCCTTATTGGGAGAAAAAGGGACAGGCAGCTTTTCCAGGGAAGTCCGGCAGCAAAAATGACTCCTTGCTTTCGCCATGGGCACCTAGCCACTTGATTCCCCAAAAGCGACATTTACCGGCTTTCAGCGTCTTCCAGGCAAAAAAGTAGCCTGTCCCTATTTTTGGTGCTGGCGCACCAAGAACCAACCCTTGACACCCCCGCCGATATATCGTATATTACTCTTTGCCCGGCGCGAGCGCGGGTTTTTTTATTGATCCTTTCCGATTCCCCACCTATAATTCACCCTGCGCGGGGAGTGGCGCAGCCTGGTAGCGCGCCTGCTTTGGGAGCAGGAAGTCGCTGGTTCAAATCCAGTCTCCCCGACCAGAAAGGTGGTCCCAACTTGAGCAACGATGCGTCTTCCTACATCTCGCTTTACCGCCGCTACCGCCCGCAGCGCTTCTCCGAGGTCGTCGGGCAGGAGGAGGTCACCCGCACACTGCGCAACGCGGTCGTCGCCGGGCAGGTGGCGCACGCCTATCTCTTCTCCGGGGAGCGGGGAATCGGGAAGACGACCGTCGCCCGCATCCTCGCCCGCGCGGTGAACTGCCTCCATCCGGAGGGGGGAGAACCGTGCAACGAATGCGCCAACTGCAAGACGATCATCGCCAACCGCACCCTGGACATCCTGGAGATCGACGGGGCGTCGAACCGGGGGATCGATCACATCCGCCGCCTGCGCGAGGAGGTGGCGTTCGCCCCCACCGACCTGCGGACCAAGGTGTACATCATCGACGAGGTGCACATGCTCACCAACGAGGCGTTCAACGCCCTGCTCAAGACCCTGGAGGAGCCGCCGCCGCACGTCGTGTTCATCTTCGCCACCACCGAGCCGCACAAGGTCCCGCGCACGATCCTCTCCCGCTGCCAGGCGTTCGACTTCCGCAAGATCCCGCAGGAGAAGATCGCCGCCCGTCTGCGTCAGATCGCCCGGCAGGAGGATATCCCGATTGAGGATCCCGCCCTGGAGCTGATCGCCCGCAAGGCGAACGGGGGGATGCGCGACGCGATCGTGATGCTCGAGCAGGCGGAAAGCTTCCGCCAGGAGGGGAAGATCACCACGGACTCCCTGCTCGGGATGCTCGGGCTCGTCGGGCGCGAGGAGCACGCGGCGTTCCTGAACGCGGTCGAGGCCGGGGACCGCAAGGCGGTCCTTGAGCTGATCGATTCCCTCGTCGACCGGGGGAAGGACCTCGAGGTCTTTCTCGGGGATATGATCGTAACCCTGCGTGACCGGATCGCCGCCGGAGGATCGAAGGACGAGGCGCGCGACATCGCGCTTGTGCGCGGTCTGCTCGACATCAAGCAGGAGCTTTTCCGCTCGCTCGACCGGAGGATCGTCCTCGAGATCGGGATCCTCTCCCTGATGCAGACCCTCGCCCCGAGAGAATCGGTAAAGGAAGAACCCCGTCCGAAGCCCGAGGAGAAGCCGGAGCCGAAACCGGAGCCGACGGCCGCGCCTCCGCTCATCGCCGCGGCGCGGGAGGGGCCATCGGAGGAGGCACAGCAGGAGCCTACGCCCCCGGCCGCCGACGGGTCTCTCGAGGCCCGCTGGGAGGGGATGTTGCGGAAGATCGAGCAAGAACGGATCGCAATCGCCGCGTTCCTCGCCGAGGGGACTCCCCGGATCGAGGGGAACAAGCTCCGCATCATGTTCCACCCCGAGTTCACCTTCCACAAGGAGAGCCTGGAGAAATCGGATAACATGCAGTACCTGGCCGGAATGGTCCACCGCTACCTCGGGGATGAGTTCGTGGTGGAGGTGGAGTTCAACGATAATGCCGTGCGCAAACCCTCACCGCGCGAGGCGCTGCGGGAGAAGGCGCGGCTCCTGTGCGAGGTGTTCGACGGAAGAGTAGTGAAGGAGGACTGATGAAGGGAATGGGAAACCTTGGAAACCTGATGAAGCAGGCGAAGAAGCTCCAACAGGAGCTGGAGCGAGCGCAGGCCGAGATCGCGGAGATGAAGGTCGAGGCGAGCGCGGGCGGCGGGATGGTGACCGCGGTAGTGAACGGGAAGGGGGAACTCCTCAACCTGAAGATCGAGCGCGAGGTCGTCGATCCCGAGGATATTGAGATGCTCGTCGACCTGATCGTTGCAGCGGTGCAAGAGGCGCAGAAGACCGCGGTCGAGAAGGCACAGGAAAAGCTCGGCCCGCTCACCCAGGGGATGAACCTTCCCGGGATTCCCGGCCTATGATCGCCCCGCTGGAAGAGCTGATCGAGCGGCTGCGCGCCCTTCCCGGGATCGGGAGAAAGAGCGCCGAGCGGATCGCATTTTACCTGTTGAACGCGCCGCGCGAGGAGACAGAGAGGCTCTCCGCAGCGATCACCAGGGTAAAGACCGAGGTCCGCCGCTGCCACCGCTGCTACAACTTCGCCGTCGGGGAGCTATGCGAGATCTGCTCCAACCCGACCCGCGACCAGGAGACGATCTGCGTGGTCGGCCAACCGTGGGAGATCCTGAAGATCGAACGGACCGGGGAGTACCGCGGCCTGTACCA
>JAJRTG010000122.1 GCA_024278395.1 Fidelibacterota bacterium
CAGCTCCAGAACACCTACCTCCTCGTGGAGAGCCCGGAGGGGCTCGAGATCGTGGACCAGCACATCGCCCACGAGCGGATCCTCTACGAGGAGCTGAAGGCGCAGTTCAGCGCGGGGGAGGTGGCGCGGCAGCAGTTCCTCCTCCCGGTGCGGATTGAGCTTCCGTTCGAGGCCGCCGCCCTGATCGAGGGGGCAAAGGAGGAGATCGCCCGGGTGGGGATCCTGCTCGATGACTTCGGGGGCGGGACGTTCATCCTGCGGGAATACCCGGCCCTGTTGGCCGAAGAGCAATCGAGATACGGGTTTCAGGAGGCGATCGAGCGGATCGCCGATCTCCTGGCGGACGGTGAGGAGATGAAGGACGCCCTGTTCGACCGCATCCTGGCGGAGCTCGCCTGCGCGGCGGCGATCAAGGCCGGGGACCGGATCCCGCTTCCCGAGCAGCAGGCGCTTGTCGATCGCCTCCTCAGCTTGGATAACCCGTATACCTGCCCGCACGGTCGGCCGATCATCTTCTCGCTCTCCCGCGCCGAGCTCGACCGGAGGTTCAAACGGGCCTAGGCCCGGGCGATGACGTGCAGGGCGCGCGGGACGGCGCGGACGGTGAACTCCTTGCCCGGAAGCCGGTACGGCTCCCCGTCGATGTGGGCGACCAACCGCGCCGGTGACGAGACCGTGACCGCCTCCTCCTGCCAGTAGTGGACCTTGGCGAGCTTTAAGTGGGTTCCTTTACGGGCCTGGGGGAGACGGATCAGCCGCTCCAGCTTCGGGAAGTCCTCGATCGCCGCCACATCGACAAGCCCGTCGGTTATGTCGGCGCGGGGGGCGAGCTTGAACCCTCCACCGCAGTACTTCCCGTTCGCCAGGCCGAGGGAGATCAGTTCGTAGCTCTCCTCCCATCCCTTCCCGGAGAGCTTGACCGGGAACGCCTTGAACCGGAAGACCTCCTTCACCGCGGAGTAGAGGTAGGCGGCGGTGCCGCGGAAGCGCTCCATCGCCAGCACGTCGCGGGCGACCTGGGCGTCGATCCCGATCCCGAGGCCGTTCACGAAGTAGCGGTCGTCGGCTATCCGTCCGAGGTCGATCCACCGCTCATGCTCGGACAGGATGAGGTCGATCGCCGCAAACGGGTCGGCTGGTATCCCGAGCATCCGGATGAAGTCGTTCCCGGTCCCTGCCGGGATCACCCCGAGGACCGCGTCACCGGCGGCGGAGAGGATCCCGTTCGCCACCTCGTTCACCGTCCCGTCCCCGCCCATGGCGATGATGTGGGTGAACCCGGCCTCGATCCCCATCTTCGCCACGTCCACCGCCTCAAGCGGCTCGTTCGTGTAGTGGAGGTCGTAGTCGACCTTGCGGCGGTCGAGGGACTCCCTGACCTTGGGGAAGATCTCCTTGCACCGGCCCTGCCCGGCGATCAGGTTGACGATGAGAAAGTACTTTCGCGTGTCCATGCAGAAATCCTAGGCCAGATCCCGGCCGTTGTCAAGCCGTCATTCCTTGAGGCGGACCGCTGTCCCGTAGGCGAGGATCTCCGCCGCCCCGGACATCGTCTGCGAGGTGGTGAACCGCACCCCGACGACGGCGTTCGCCCCCAGCCGCTCCGCCTCGGCCACCATCCGCTCGATCGCCTGATCGCGCGCCTGGGAGAGCATCCGCGTGTAGTCCTTGATCTCTCCCCCCACGATGTTGCGCAACCCGGCCATGATGTCGTGCCCGATGTGGCGGGCGCGGATCGTGTTCCCCCGCACCAACCCCAGGGTCTCCTCGATCTTTCTCCCTTCCACCGTCTCAGTCGTCACCAGAAGCATTCTCCTCCTCCTTCCTCCTCTCCCGGATGAGCCCGGCGAGCGTGATGATGAATCCGGTCGCCCCGATGATGATCACGACCTTGAGAAAGATCCCGATCCCGGGGGCGAGCAGGATCATCCGGATCAGATTGTACGCGAGGTATCCGCCGAGGAGCACCCCGGCGGTGATCATCAGGAAATACCCGAGCTTAAGCATCCTACCTCCTATAGCTCCGCCCAGTTGCGCCCGGATTTTACCTTGCAGGTGAGCGGGACGCGGAGCTCCATCACCCCTTCCATCTCCCGTTTGATGATCTCGCTCGCCTGCGACACGTCCTCCTCTCGCGCCTCGAAGATGAGCTCATCGTGGATCTGGAGGAGCATCTTCGCCTTGAGGGTCCCGGTCTCGATCAGCCGGTCGAGCCGGAGCATGGCGAGCTTGATCAGGTCGGCGGCGCTCCCCTGGATCGGGGTGTTCACCGCGTTCCGTTTGTCGAAGTTGCGGCGGGGCACGTTGTTCGATCTCAGGTGCGGCAGCGGCCGGCGGCGGCCGAGGATCGTCTCGGCGTACCCCTTCTCGGTGGCGCGCGCGATCAGTCCGTCGATGTAGTCTTTAGCCTTGGGATAGGCGGTGAAGAATCGGTCGATGTAGTCCTTCGCCTCCCCGCGGGAGATCCCGAGCTCGCGCGCCAGCCCGAACGGGCTGATCCCGTAGATGATCCCGAAGTTGATCCGCTTGGCCGCGTCGCGCAGCTTCCCGGTCACCGCCTCCTCGGGGATCGCGAAGATCCGGCTCGCGGTCATGCGATGAAGGTCCTTCCCCTCCCGGAAGGCGGCGATCAGTCCCGGATCTCCGGACAGATGCGCGAGGAGGCGGAGCTCGATCTGGGAGTAGTCGGCCCCGATGAGGAGCGCCCCTTCCGGAGCGACGAACGCGCGGCGGATCCGCTCCCCGATCTCGGTCCGGATCGGGATGTTCTGCAGGTTCGGGTCGGAGGAGGAGAGGCGTCCGGTGGCGGTCGAGGTCTGATGGAACGAGGTGTGGATGCGGCCGGTCTCCGGGTTGATCGCGGCGGGGAGGCGCTCGATGTACGTGGAGAGGAGCTTCTGCAGCTCGCGGTACTCGATCAGCTTCCCGGGCAGGGGATGATGCACGGCGAGCTCGGAGAGGACGCGCGCGCTCGTCGACGGACCGGTCTTCGTCCGCTCGATCACCGGGAGACCGAGCCGGTCGAACAGGATCTCGGCGACCTGCTTCGGGGAGTTGGGGTTGAACTCCTCCCCGGCGATCTCGTACAGGTCGCGCTCG
>JAJRTG010000123.1 GCA_024278395.1 Fidelibacterota bacterium
CGCCGCGCTCTGCCCGCCCTTGTCGTCGGTGACGATCAGGCTAACGGTGTACGTCCCGGCGGCGGCGTAGCTGTGGGTCGGGTTCTGTTGATCCGAGGTCGCTCCGTCCCCGAAGTCCCACGCCCAGCCGGTGACATCTCCGTCGGAATCGGTGGATGTATCGGTGAACTGGATGACCTCTCCCACCGTGGCCGTCGTCTTCGATGCGGTGAAGCTCGCCACCGGCGGCTCGTTCCCGACGGACAGCGTCTTTGTGACCGTGGTCGAGCCACCGCGGGAGTCGGTGACCGTGAGGGTTATCGTGTACGCCTTCTTCTCGGCGAACGAGTGCTTCGGGCTCTCGGTCTGGCTCGTGGTCCCGTCCCCGAAGTCCCATGCATAGGTGAACGGGGTGTCCGGATCGGTCACGGTCGGGGTGAACGTGACCTCCTCATTGACGTCCGGGGCAGACGGAGCCCAGGTGAAATCGACCACCGGCGGCTCGTTCGGCGGCCCCTCCACGGTGATCGTCTTTGCCACCGATCCGGTGAGCCCTTTGTCATCGGTCACGGTCAGCGTCACGGTGAACGTTCCCCCGTTCGGATACCGGTGCGTCGGGTTCTGCACGTCCGAGGTGGTCCCGTCCCCGAAGTCCCAGTGCCAGGCGACGATGGCGTCTCCATCCGGATCGGTCGCCGTCCCGGTGAACTGAATCGTATCCTGATACGTTAAGTCGGCCTTGGGGGCCACGGATGCCGCACTCGTGGCCGCCTTCTTGAAGGTGAAGTCCGGCACCGGCCTGTGGTTGATCGCCAGCGTCCATTGGTTGCCGAGAGCGGCCTTGTCGTAGGAGACCCCGGCCTCGGTATGGAGGACGCGCGTGCGCAGTTGGACAGTGCGGCCGGCGGTCATCTGCTCCGGCTCGGCGATCGTCACGTAGATGTAGAGGAACGTCTCCGATCCGGCCGGTTTGTCGGCCACCACGTTGTTCTCCAGTATCGGAATCGTCACCCCGGCGGTGCGCAGCCCGGCGAGGTCGGTCGCCTCCCCGAGGAGGATCGGCTCGGATGTGTCCGAATCCTGGCGCCAGACCTCTATCTTCACGACATCGGTCGCCTCCTGCGCCGTACCTTGGTTCTTCACCACCACAGGACCGATCACCACGTCATCGTCGTTCTCATCCTTGTCCACAAGTCTGATCTTCTGGGCAAGGAACCGCTGACCGGAGTAGGCCGTGCCCCCCTCCGGCGGGGTCACGTTCTCCACGATCTCGAATCCCGGTTGGTAAAGGGCGACGCTATCCGGATAGGAAACCTCATCGCTCCAGTAGTCGACACCCCCCTCGCGCCCCTGCACCTTGACCACCGGCTGCAGGGTGTGGCCGTCGACCGGGGTCCCGATCTCGTAGTAGATCTTGATCGTCAAGACCCCGTCATCAGCCACGAGCTTCGTGGTCGTAAGGGGTATCGTCATCCCCGCCTTGAAATCATCGAACAGCGCGTTCGGCTGGGTGATCGTGACGAGGGTGGTCGTCCCGGCCTTCACCTGGATCTGGTGGATCTCGTCCCCGGAGGCCGTCCCCAGGTTACGGATGTAGATCTTCCGCGCTTCGACCCCGTTATTGTTCACGTCGTCATCCGTCACCTTGACGATCTGCTCGAGGCTGCTCCCGGTGGTGACCGTACCGGAAACGAGACTCGTGCTGTCATCCTCTATCTTCTCGAACCCCTGCTTTCGGATCGTCTGGGTGGTGCTTGAGGTGACCGTCTGCTCGTAGGTTACCCCGCCCTCCTCGACCAGCAGAGTGACCTTGGTGCGGATCGTACGGCCGTCAGTGACGCTCCCCTGGTCCTGGATCCGCATGTCGACCGTGACGGTGACGCTGCTGTTGTCCGGGATATTGACGGGATCGGGATTGAAATCCGCCCAATCGAACTCCATCGGGCTCCCCGGGGTCCAGGCCCCCCAGCCCCACACGTAGTTTGTCCCATTGATCGTCAGCGTAACCTTGACATCCTTGATATCAGCAGTAGTGGCGGTTCCCAGGTTCTCCACCTTTACGATGGCGTTGCTCCCGGTCTGCGCCCACAGCACATCGTTTCCGTTGGCGTCGTTGTCGGTGAACACCGCAACCTGGACGGTCGCCTCATCGTTCGGGTTGAGGTACTCCGCATCGAGGGCCGTATCGGATAGCTGGTCGAACCCGCCGTTTCGGATCGTCTCGCCGGTGAGGTCGGAGATCCAGGCGCTGGCGTAGGACAATCCGTTCATCTGGTAGTAGAACTTCACCCGCAGGTTTACCGTCTCCCCTCCCGACACGCTCGTTCCGACGGTCACGTATATCTTTATGTAGTGGGTCGAGCCACTGGGAATGTCGTACCCCCCCAGATTCACCGTGACTCCATACGGCAACCCGGCTATGTTCGTAGTCTCGCCGAGCTTCGCTCCCCCGTCCCAGATCTCGATCTTGTCGATCTGTCCGCTCCCCGCCGTCCCCATGTTCTGCACGGTAGCCGCGGTCAGGGTCACGGCGTTCGTCGAATCCCCGGTCACACGAACCTCCTGCACCAGGATGCGATCCGTCGGGTTGAGGTTGCCGGCGGCTATGTTGCGGTCGGAGAAACCCGGCAGGGCAAAAGCCGTTGCCGAAAATGCGATGATTAGCAGCAACGCGACGCCAAGACTACACTGGCCTCTCTTAGTCATCTTGATCCCCCTCTCGTTCAGGTGAAGAAGGAATACGCGTTTCATCATAATTCCCTTACTCGGGAGTATACGCCGCCGCGCATCACGGGAATGAGAGCACGGTCAGGGAAACCGTGTCACTCTGTCGCATGCAAAGGGGACCTTTGTCCGGTTGTAGCGGCTCTTATAGTAGAATATCTTTTTGGTTCCCGTTTATCACGGGAACGTGAAGCACATAGACTGCTCGTATTCGCTTTTACAACGACGTTTAGGCGACTATGACAAGAAGGGCGGCTCTTGCGAAGCGGCCAGGCGGCAGCTAAAGTTTCCTGCAAAGGGGAGAAGTCCATGGATAACGAAAGGATTGAAACTTTACGCACCCTCGTTGCGAAGATCGGTGATCACCTTTGACCCGGTCAAGCTGGGTGAAGAGATCGCAACGCTGGAAGAGGAGATCTCATCTCCCGACCTCTGGGAGGATCGGGCCCACGCCACCGAGGTGACGCGCCGGCTCGAACGGGCGCGGTCGCTCCTCTCCCGTTATCGTGACCTCCAGGAGGAACTGGACGAGATCGAGATCCTCCACCAGATGGCGATCGAATCGGACGACCAGGATGAATTAGCCGCGCTCGACGCCCGCGCCGCGGCCCTCGAGTCGGAGATCCGCGCGTTCAACATCGAGCTCACCTTCTCCGACCCCTACGATCTCTCCGACTGCTACCTATCGATCAACGCCGGCGCCGGCGGGACCGATTCTCAGGACTGGGCGCAGATGCTGCTGCGCATGTACGGGCGGTTCTGCGAGCGGGCCGGGTTCAAGGCGAACCTGCTCGAGGTCAGTCCGGGCGAGGAGGCAGGGATCCGCAGCGCGACGCTGGAGATCAAGGGGCGCTACGCCTACGGAAAGCTGAAGGGGGAGAAGGGGGTGCACCGCCTCGTCCGCCTCTCCCCGTTCGACGCCGCCCACCGCCGCCACACCTCGTTCGCCGCGGTGAACGTGATCCCGGTGATCGAGGAGGAGGGCGAGGTGGAGATTGATCCCAAGGACCTGCGGATCGACACGTACCGCTCATCCGGGGCCGGGGGGCAGCACGTGAACGTCACCGACTCCGCGGTCCGGATCACCCACCTGCCGACCGGGATCGTGGTATCGTGTCAGAATGAGCGCAGCCAACACCAGAACAAGGAGGCGGCGATGCGGGTCCTGCGGGCGCGGCTCGCCGCGCTGATGCGCGAGCAGCAGGCGAAAAAACTCGAGGAGCTGCAGGGGACCCTGAACAAGATCGAATGGGGCAGCCAGATCCGCTCCTACGTCCTCCACCCCTATCGGATGGTGAAGGACCACCGCACCGGCTACGAGACGGGAAACGTCGATGCCGTCCTCGACGGAGAGATCACCCCGTTCATCGAGGCGTACCTGGAACAAACCACAAGATCGGGATAGGGATGAAGCGTCGCCCACAAGCTACGGCGCGATAAGGAGTAACGTCGGGACCTGCATCAGGCCCTTGCAGGGTTCACTCCGGTGGGGCTTCCTTCCGCGCGCGTTCGAGGTATCCCTGGAGGATGAGGACGGCGGCGATGGAATCGCGCACCCCTCTCCGCTTCCTTCTGGACATGTCGGCCTGGATCAGGACCCGCTCCGCCTCCTCGCTCGTCAGCCGCTCGTCGAACGTGACGACCGGGATCTTGACCCGCGCGCTCAACTGCTCCGCGAACGCGGCGACCTCGTCCGCCATCCCTCCGGCCGAGCCGTCCATGTTCAGCGGAAGGCCGATCACGATCCGCTCCACCCCGTTCTCACGCGCCAACCGGGCGATGTGGTCCACGTCGGTTCGAATGTCGGACCGGAGATACACCGAAAGCGGACTGGCGATGATTCCATCGGGATCGCTCAGCGCGAGCCCGATCCGCTTCCTTCCGTAGTCGATCCCCAGGACCCGCATCAGCTGCCGATGATCTCCAGCGCCCGCCGCACGAGCTCCTCCACCGGGAGGTCCTCTCCCCGGAGCCGCTCCAGCGCCTGCCGCGCCTCGCGCGGGGAGAACCCGAGCGACTTGGATGTAAGCGCGCGCAGGGCGAGCTCTTCTTTCTGGGAGAGCGGCGCCAGGTCTATCTCCCCCCCGAACTCCCCGCCGAGCTTGTCGCGCAGCTCGACCACGATCCGCTGCGCCGTCTTGCGCCCGATCCCCTTGACGGCGGTCAGCCGCTCGACGTCCCCGCTTGCGATCGCGCCGACGAGCCCCTGCGGGGGCAGCGCGGACAACAACTGGAGCGCGAGCTTCGGGCCGATCTGCCCGACCGGGAGAAGGGCGCGGAACAACTCCCGCTCCGTCTCGCTCTGAAACCCGTACAGCTTGATTCCGTCGTCGCGCAGGATGAGGTGGACGTAGATCACCGCCTCCTCCCCGCGGCGCAGCTCGGACAGGGCGCGCGTTGGGCAGAAGACGCGGTAGGCGATCCCCCCGGTCTCGATCACGACGTGATCCGCCCTGATCCGCACGATCCTTCCGGTTATCGAATCGATCACTCCATCTCCTTAATGGTTCCCCGTCCCCCGGTCGCGTCCTTGAGCCGCGTCGAGAACTCGGAAAGCCTACTCCGGGGAAGGATGAGCCTCGCCCTCCCCACGGCGCCGTAGTCGATCCCCTCGACCTTCGCTCCGAACCGGTGGACAAGGCCCATCACCGGCGAGCTGATCTCGGGGGGGAATGTCACCTCTATCCGGACCTGCGGCACCCGGGTCACGATCTCCGCGACGGCGATCGCGGCCCGGGCCGCGTCCCCGTAGGCACGGATCAGCCCCCCGATCCCAAGCTTCACCCCGCCGAAGTAGCGGACCACGACCGCCAGTACATCATACAGCCCGGCCCCGTCCAACGCCTGTAGGATCGGCGGTCCGGCCGAACCGGCCGGCTCTCCGGCGTCGTCGGCGCGGGCGATCCCCCCGGAGATCAGCCGGTACGCGGAGCAGCGGTGGCTCGCGTCGTGGTACTCCCGCCGCAATTTCTCCAGGATCTCCGTTACCTCCCTCTCGGAAGACACGGGATAGAGGAGCGCGATGAACCGCGACTTCTTCCGCGTCAGCCGTGCCTTGACCGGCGCGGCGATCGTGCGGTAGGAGTCGGTCATCCCGTCCCCTCGAGCTCCACTTCCGGCTCCCCTTTCAGGGACTCGATCAGGGTGAACGCGTCCCACACGTCCTTCTCTTCCCCCTCGATGAGGAGGGAGACGCTCCCGGCCCCGGGCCCGACCCCGCCGGAGGCGACATGGGTCGCCCGCACCGGGAACAGCAGCTCCAGCGCGTCGACCTCGGTCACGGTCCGCCCGTGCAGGGGGAACATCCCGGCGGGAGTGCCCATGCACAGGTCGATCCTCCCGATCCCGATCTCCTGGCTGATCTCGGAGATCGGAGTGAAGACGGCCTTCCCAAGCCCGATCGGGATCACGAGCTCGGCCCCGCGGGCGAGGGCCGGGGCGATGTACCTTCCCACCGTCCCCCCGGTCTTCGCGCTCGTCAGGACCCCGACCGCCCCCCACGGATCGATCGCGTTCCCCCCCTTGATCAGCACGTCCCCGGCGGAGAGCGACGCGAGGATCTCGTCCGGCCCCATCTCGACGCGAACGCCGTCCTTGATGACGATCTCCCCCATCTCCCCGAGGCGGGAGTTCACGTTCCAGCGGTCGTCGATGAACCCGGCGGCGAACGCGCCGCGGTCGATCGAAACCCCCAGGAGCTCCTCGGCGATGAACGCGTTCGTCGTCCCGAGGGTTACCACGATCATCCCCGTCTCCAGCGCGCGCCGCACCGCGGGCAGGGCGGCGACCCCCCTGGCGATAAGGCGCTTGGATACGGTCGGACTGAGGACAACACAGGCTTTCACTCTTCCTCCCTGTTTGCAAAGGTATCTTCCGATATGCTATAAACTTCAGCGCTTCAATTCAAAACTCAACCTCAGGGTGATCGAAAAAAGATGGCCTACACCAAAGAGGAGTACGAGAAGGAGTTACGGGAGTTCCAGTGGGATATCCCCAAGGACTACAACATCGTCTCGGTGGTGGAGAAGCACGCGGAGAAGAACCCGGACAAGGTGGCGATCTTCTGGGAGGACGCCGACGGCAACGCCCGTCAGGTTACGTTCTCCGAGCTCGTGGCAGGGGCGCATCGGTTCGGGGACGCGCTGATGAAACTCGGGGTGCGGAAGGGGGATCCGGTGATCCACGTCCTACCCCGCGTCCCCGAGGCGCACATGGTGCAGCAGGGGACGTTCGTCGCCGGCGGGGTCGCGGTCCCCTGCTCGGAGATGCTGAAGGGGAAGGAGATCGCCTACCGGGCGCAGGTGAGCGGGGCGAAGGTGATCGTCGCTCATCTCGCGACCGCGGATGAGGTGGAGAAGGCGCGGGGGGAATCACCCCTGGAGACGTTCATCCTGATCGGGGGGTCCCGGCCCGGGTGGCTGTCGTTCGAGGAGCTGATGGCGGAGGGGAACCCGAATGTGGAGAAGGTCCCGCTCACCGTCGACGACCCGATGACGATCAACTTCACCTCGGGAACGACGGGGAACCCCAAGCCGGTGGTGCACAAGCACCGCTGGATGTATTGCCACAACCGGATCACCGCCCGCTACTGGTGGGACGCATCCGAGGAGGACGTGATCTGGGCCACCACCGCGCCGGGATGGGCGAAGTGGTACTGGAGCCCGGTCGGGGTCGGGCTGACCACCGGGGCGAGCCAGCTCATGTACAACGGCCGGTTCGACGCCGCCCGCTACATGGAGCTTCTGGAGAAGTACAAGGTGACCAAGCTGTGCGCCACCCCGACCGAGTACCGGCTGTTCGCCCAGCTTCCGGATCTCGGGAAGTACAAGCTCGCGCTGAAGGACGCGATGTCCGCCGGCGAGCCGCTCAACGTGGAGCCGATCGAGGCGTTCAAGCGCGCGTTCGGGGTGACGATCCGCGACGGCTACGGCCAGACCGAGAGCGTGTGCCTGGTGTGCAACTACCCCGGGATCGAGGTGAAGCCGGGGGCGATGGGGGTCCCCACTCCTGGGACCGGGGTCACCCTGATCGATGAGAACGGGAACCCCGTGCCCAAGGGCGAGGTGGGGGAGATCGCGGTCCGGCCGGACAACCCGGCGATCTTCGACGGGTACTGGAAGGCGCCCGAGCTGGACAAGGAGGCGTTCTCCGGCGGTTGGTACCGCACCGGCGACCTGGCGCGGATGGACGAGGACGGGTACCTGTTCTTCGAGGGGCGGGCCGACGACGTCATCCTCACCTCGGGCTACCGGATCGGGCCGTTCGAGGTGGAGGACGCGCTCGTCTCCCATCCGGCGGTGGTCGAGGCGGCGGCGATCGCCGCGCCGGACCGCACCCGGGGCGAGATCGTGAAGGCGTTCGTCATCCTCGCTGAGGGATACACCCCGTCGGATGAGCTGGTGAAGGAGCTGCAGGAGCACGTGAAGCGCGTCACCGCCCCGTACAAGTACCCGCGGGCGATCGAGTTCGTGACCGAGCTGCCCAAGACGACAAGCGGGAAGATCAAGCGGGCCGAGCTGAAACGGCGCGAGTGGGAGGGATGGGACCGCGGATGAACCGGACGATCGGGATCGCCGTCGCGCTCTTCCTCGGGGTCGGCCTCACCGCGTTCCCGTTCGGGATCGGAGCGGGGATCGGAGGGTATACGCTCGACCTGTCCGCGAGCCTGGACAAGCTCGCCGGGGCGATCGATGCGGCGGGAACCGCGCTCGGACTATCGCAGTCCGACATCGACGGGCTGATCGCGGAGGTGGAGGGGGGGCTGCCCGATCTCACGGTCGTCCCCCTTCCGCTCATCTACGGAACGATCGAGTTCGGGGTCCCTCTTGTGGTGATCGATTCCGTCAGGATCACCGGTGGGATCCTGACCGACGACCTCGTCCGGGGGATCGCCTCCTCCGTAGGGGAGCCGATCCCTCAGCCGCTGATCGATGAGACGTTCGACACAGGCGCAGGACAGGGGAGCGTCAGCGCCGATGTTTCTTTCTCCTCGTACCTGCTGCAGGTCGAGGTCGCTAAGAGGTTCGACATCCTCCTCGCCGCGCTCGATATCGGGCTCGGAGCGAGCTGGATCTCCGGGGAGATCAGTCCGGAGCTCCATGTCCAGGTGCCGGCGCAGTACGAAAGCAGTGTGGCAGATGCGACCGCCGCTTTACA
>JAJRTG010000124.1 GCA_024278395.1 Fidelibacterota bacterium
CCCTGTTCTTCACTTCTTTGCGCTGTCATCTCTCTTCTCCTCGTCGAGCGGGGTGAAGATCTCCCGCTCGACCATCTCTTCCACCTTGGGGGTGAACTCCCGGAGGAGCTGAGCGAGCGAGCTGTCGATCTCCAGATGTTTGTCCGGGAACTCGAGTATCAGCCCCCCATGGATCTTGTCCGTGACGAGCTTCACGTCTTTGATGCCGAGCTTCTCAGCGAGCACATGCGGAAGCTCTTTTTCGTACCGAGAGCAGTCCTGCGGGGACAGGTGAAGCACCACCCGCTTCGGCGTCTCCTCTCCGGCGAGGGCCGTCTCCACCAGCCCGACGAGGACGTTCAGGTACTCCTTGCCGTCCTGCGCGCACATTCGCTCGAGCCGATCGCGGATCTCCCCCACGATCCGTCCGAGGATCTCCGCCTTCTCCCGAAGGAGCTCCTCCTTCAGCCGGAGCTGCGCCTGGGAGACGATCTGCTTGCGCACGCGCTCCACTTCGTCCATCTTCGCACGGACGAGCTCCTCTTCGCGCTGCTTCGCCCTCTCCTCGGCGGCGGAGATGATCCGCTCCGCCTCCTTCTGCGCACGGGAGATGATCTGTTCGGCCCTGCGCTTGGCCTGTTCGATCACATGCTCGGTAAGGGCGGTCAAATCGCCCATCGTCTTTACGTTTGTCATAGTCTGATCCCGATCGCCCCCGCGATGAACTCCTTGATGCTCGTCTTCTCCAACGGTCCGCTCGGTCCGGGGATCTCCACCACTAACGGGAAGTCCTTGATCGTCTGCAGCTCATCGACGAGCGCCGGCGCCTGGGCCGCCATCCGATCCTCGATCAGGATCAACGCCATGTCCGGATCGGCGAAACGCTCACGCAATACGGTTTCCAACTCCTGGGCGTCGCGCGGGGTGTACCCGCCGATCCCGAGGAGCGAGAACCCGAGCACCATCTCACGGCTGCCGATGGCGTAGATCCGTTCCCGGTTCGACATGGGTGTTACAGGCGCCCGAAGATCATGACCGAGATGACGATCCCGTAGATCGCGATTCCCTCCGCCAGCCCGACGTAGACCAGACTCAACCCGAACATGCTCGGCTTCTCGGTGACCGCACCGATCGCCGCCGCCCCGACTCCCGACAGAGCGACCCCGGCTCCGAGGGAGCTGCCGGCGGTGGCCAACGCGGCTCCGACCAACGCCAGCCCGACCCCGGTGCTCGTGGTGGTCGTCGGCTGTTCTGTACCGGCGGTTGGTGCGGCGGTCTGGGCGGCTGCCCATGGGTGGTAGGTCACCAGGAAGAACCCGAACAGGGCGACCCCGGCAAGGAACAGTGCGAGATTGAACCCCAACAGCCCGTAAACGATCTTACGCTTTGACATTTGTTACCTCCTTCTCGGATTTTCGACTTCAGTCATTGCGGCCAGGAATCTCCATTACAAGCGTCCCAGGATCATGACCGAGATGACGATCCCGTAGGTCGCGATCCCTCCGCCCAGCCCGACGTATACCAGGCTTATCCCGAACATACTCCGTTTCTTCGTTACCGCCCTGATCGCCGCCGCTCCTGTTCTGGATATGGCGAACCCCGAGCCGAGAGAGCTCCCCGCGGTGGCGAGCGCCGCTCCCAGCAGCCCGAGTCCGAGTCCGATGCTCACGCTCGGCGCCGACTGTGTCACCACATCAACGGTCTGGGCGGCGATCCACGGATGATACACCACCAGGGTGAACCCGAACAGGGCGATCCCGGCGAGCGACAGCGCCAGGTTGAACCCCAGCAGTCCGTAAACGATTCTGCGCATGATGAGTTGGCGCTTATGCATTCGTTACCTCTTTCTTGAACTTCAGCTTAAGCGGCGCAAACGCTGTGCCCTCCGCCTCGAAGAACTTGGAGAAGAACTCATAGAACTCCAAACGCAACGCCTGGATGGCGACCACCCCGCCCTCAAGGACGAGGATCATGAGGTTGCCGCCGGCCACCGTCAGGATGTAGAACACGTTTCCGGCGGGCAGGGCCCGCAGCATATCGCCGATCTGGAAGATGGCGACCGACAGCGCCACGTGGTTCAACGCGAATGCGGCGACTCGGACGAACGAGATGGTGTTGCTCAGGTAGACGATCATCGTCTCGAAGATGTCCACGCCGGTGATGAGGAATGTGACGAGGGCGCCGCCGCCCTCCTCGGCCTGTTTGGGGTGTTGCTTATGGCGGTCCGCGAAACGCTTGAGCGGCCGCTCGAGCGGCATCAGGAACAGCGGGAGGAACATCATGACGAGGATCAACCACGGGGAGATGCTCACTCCCTTGGTGTTGAGATAGACCGCAAGCAGGGCGCCGAGATAGAACCACAGCCCGAGGGCCCCGAACCGCTCGAACACGAGCTCTACGTATCGGCGCTGTATGAACTTGGTCCAGATGTTGATGATGATCCCGAGGATGATGATTCCGATCCCGAGGACGATCGAGTAGCCGAGTATCCGATTGATCTGATTGATCGGGTGGAACCACAGCGCCGGGATGATGTTTTCGTATCCGAAGAAGCTGCCGTACAGGCAGCCGAACACCATCGACGACGTTCCCACCGTCAGGAAGATCCTCCCCGTCCGTCGCCAACCCGCTCGCAGGCCCGGCCACGCCACGAGCGCCAGTCCGGCGAGGAACAGCACGAACCCGTGCCCCAAGTCACCGAACATCACCCCGAACAACAGGATGAACGACAGGCTGAACAGGACCGTCGGATCAAACCCGCCGTAGCGGGGAACCCCGTACAGATGCACCAACCCTTCAAACGAGCGGAAGAAAGCGGGGTTGTGCAGCCTGCTCGGCATGGTGTTCCCGTCCTCATCCTTCGCCTTTTCGTAGGGTATCTCCTCGGTCTGCAGCACCCACCGCCGCTCGTTGTCCACCAGCTTCTGCAGCCGGTGCAGCTCCCGTTTGGGGACCCAGCCGGTGGCCAACGCCGTGGCATGCGTCTGCCCCGTCTGTTCATGCGCTGCGAGCACGGTGGCGTTGATCTTGACGAAGTCGCTCAACCTGGCACGCTGCTCGGCCCGCCATGTCTCGAACTTGGAGAACTCGTCCTCCAGTCTCCGTTTCTGCTCGAGCAGATCCTCCTTCTTGGCCGCCAGAGCCTTCAACGCCTGCTTCGGTTCGCCGGACAGCTCCTCAGGGATCTCCAGCGGTCGAAACAGGGCCGACTCGAGGACGTCCTCGACCTGCTTCCGATCCTTATTCAGGCATACGACGAGCAGTTGAAGCCGGTGGCGCTCACTCCGGTAGGGGAGGAGCGCGTGCAGGAAGCGATGCAGGCTCCGGTCCAGCTGGTCGAGGTGATCCTCGGGGAGGGTCCCGGCGATCACGCAGAACCGCCGCAGGTGGAGCAGCGCCCCGATATCCACCTCGAGCGGCTCCAACAGCCGCAGGTGGGCCTCCTGCACGGTCAGCTTGTCCAGCTCCCGCTCCAGGGACCGCTGCGCCTCCCGCAGTCCCTGCAGGCGGGCGCGGGCGTCGGTGATCTCGGAGTAGACGTCGTTCACCTCCCCCTCGAGCCGATCAGGCGGCAGGGGAACGACGTCCGGATCATCCAGCGGTGCGTTCAGGTCGATGTCGAGGAAGCTCGCGGTTTCCCGCAGCTTCGTGGACAGGTCGCTGAGATCGACGAACGACAGGTACCGGGCCAGTCGGGGGATGTGCCGCAGTTCGGTCGGCTGTAGTTCCCCGAACCGGCCGACGGCGTCCCAGAATCGGGTTACGTCCTCGCGCGGGAGGAAGAGGTTCACCTTGTACATCTTATCAGTGATGAACATCTGACCCTCGCTGTGCTCTTCTTCGCGCTCGCTCGATCGCCTCGATCAGCCGGGACAACTCTCGTTCCTTGATGAAGATGTACCCGATGACGACCCCCATTCCGAATGGGTTCATCACGAACGACTCGCGCGTAACCTTTAGGATCTTGCGGTCGAACAACTCCTCGATCGCGGCCAGATCGAACTTGTCCATGCGCTCCAGCTCGCCCGCTAACTCGGGCCCCAAGAATCGGCCTATCCCGTGCCACCCTTCGTTGTCTTCCACGATGTGCCGCATCTCGTCCTGCGGGATGACCGGGCGAAAATCGGGGAGGATATTCACCAACTCGGGGAACGATCGTCCGTAGCCCTTGAGCCGGAACGCCCAGGAGAGGAGCTCCTTCAGCACGATGTTCTTCAGGATCCGGCGCGCACTCATCGGGCCGCTCTGGTACTGGTTGATCAGCTGCTGCAGGTAGATCGCGTCGAGTTTGGATTCGTACGGGAACGCCACCTGCTTATCCCCCACCTGTCGGTGAACCGCGTCGAGACGGGTGCGGTACTCCTCCCAGGGCAGGGCGCGGATCACCGCTTCCAGCCCGGGCATTTCCAACAACTGCGGATAATCGACGTCCTCCCATGCGAGTGAGAACAGGTGCCCCCTCACTTCATCGCTCGGGATGCGGTGGAGCTGGGCGCGGATGATGAGCTTGAGGTTCTCTACGCGGTAGCGGGCGAGCACGTCCAGGAGGAGCGCACGCCTGTACTCGTACAGGGAGTGGATCAGATCGGCCACGTCATCCAGGAACGCCTGCCGTAGGCGGTCGGACGGCCTGTCCCATGTTTCGCTGAGCGCTTCCGCGTAGCTCGACGCCTGGAGGCGCTGCACTATCACGTCGGGCTCGACGTCGACAAGCTGGTCCAAATCAGAATCCTCTACCATCCGCGAGAGTTTCCCGCGGATCTTCGCCAGGAGATAGGCGGACATCCCCTACTCCTTCGCCAAGGTGAGGATGGAGGCAAGGTCGAGGTTGGCTTCTTTTACGATCTCCTCGTGCAGGCTCTTATAGCGTTCTTTCAGGCTTTGCAGCAATTTCCGCTGCGCTGCTTCCAGTTTGGCGGCCTGCGCCTTCCCTTCAGCCTCAGCTTGGGCGCGCAATTCGCTCAAGCGCTTCTTCGCTCTTTCTTCAGCCTGGGCCAGTAGTTCCTCCGCCTTCTTGTTAGCTGCGGCGAGGATCTTCTCCGCCTCGGCCTGGGCGTTTTCTTCGATCTTCTTCGCCTCTTCTTCCGCGGCGAGGATCTTCTTCAGTTGTTCCTCTATCATCGCAACCTTCTCAAGTCATTCCCGACCGCTAAAACCTCGATGGGTTAACAAAAAAGCAGACGAGAGATATCAACTTGATGTAGTATACTCCTTATGGATCTCGGGTCAAGGCAGAGCGGAGGGTCGTAATCGGCCGGGTCGTGTCGCCGTTTTAAAAGTTTCCGCTGGCTGATAGAATCGTATTTCAGGATGATGGATATAAAGAGGCGCGTTCATCGGCTGGTTTTGCAGAACCTGAAGCTCAACCTGCTTGCCATCCTGGTCGGGGTCATCGGCGGGTTCGGGGCGCTCCTGTTTCGTTATCTTATCTTCTTCATCAACGACCTCGCCTTTTTCCACCGGCCCTCGATCCATTTCATGCCGCCGCTTGAGCATCACGCCGGCTGGACCGTCTTGCTCATCCCGGCGGCGGGGGGGCTCATCGTCGGGTTGATCACCCACTACTTCGCCCCCGAGACGAGGGGACACGGGGTTCCGGAGGTGATGGAGGCGATGGCGCGTCGGGGCGGGAGGATCCGGCCGCGGGTCGCGCTCGCCAAGGTCCTTGCCTCCGGGGTGTGCATCGGGACTGGGGGGTCCGCTGGGCGTGAAGGGCCGATCGTTCAGATCGGAAGCTCGGCCGGAAGCACGATAGGCCAGCTCCTCAGGCTTCCGAGTTCGGACATAAGGATCCTCGTCGGCTGCGGCGCGACCGCCGGGATCGCCGCCACGTTCAACGCACCGCTCGCCGGGGTGTTGTTCGCCATCGAGCTCATTCTGCTGGAGCTGAAAACACGCTCGTTCGTTCCGCTTACCATCTCCTCCACCTTCGCGACGATCATCTCGCGCGTCTTTCTCGGCGCTGAGCCGATGATCACGGTGCCTCCGTATCAGTTCCGAAATCCCTACGAACTGGTCCTCTACCTCTTCCTCGGGCTGTTCGCCGCGCTGATCGGTTACGTCGAAATCGTGGGCCTGTATGGAACGGAGGACCTGTTCGACCGGATCAAGGTGCATCCGGTGGTGAAGCCGGTGATCGGCGGGCTGCTCCTTGGGGCGATCGGGTTGTGGCTCCCTAATGTGTTCGGGACCGGGTACAGCACGGTAGGGGCGATCGTGAACGAGCAATTGGGGCAGCAGGGGGCTCTCCTGTTCGGCTTTTTGGTCCTCCTCATGGTGGCGAAGATCGTCGCCCTCTCCCTCACCCTGGGGAGCGGTGGATCGGGTGGGGTGTTCGCTCCGTCTCTGTTCATCGGGGCGGCGTTCGGGGGCGCGTTCGGGGTGTTGGCGAATATGGCCCTCCCCGGAATAACCGCTCCCTATCCGGCCTATGCGCTTGTCGGGATGGCGGCGGTATTCTCCGCCGCCTCACGGGCCACGCTTACCTCGATCGTTATGCTCTTCGAGATGACGCGCAACTACAACATCATCCTGCCGCTCATGTTCGCCTGCGTCGTCGCCGACGTCGCGGCCTGGCTCCTGTATCCGGAGACGATCTACACCAAGAAACTCTCCCGCCGCGGTGTGAGGATCGCCCAGGATCTGGAGATAAACGTGCTCAAGACCCGGTTCGTGAGCGATGCGATGACCAGGGCGGTGGAGACGATCCCGATGGACATGCCGGTGTACAAGGTGCAGGAGAAGATCCTCGAGACCGGGCATCAGGGGTTCCCGATCGTCGATGAGAACGGACGCTTGGTCGGGATCATAACCGGCAGGGACGTGATGAAGGCGATCAAGGAGGACCGGACCCGCCCGGCGATCGAGGCGGCTCATCAACACCTCACCGTGGCCTATCCCGACGAGACCCTGGATGATGTATGGGGACGGATGGCCGAGCATGGAATCGGGCGTCTGCCCGTGGTCTCGCGCAACGATCCGAGCAGGCTCATCGGGTTCATCACTAAGGGGGACATCACCCGGTTCGCCCGTAGCCGGTAGGGGGTCACCGTGTGTGGGCGCGCCGCTTCATGAGGAGTATGCTCAGCCCGAGCATCACCGCGGCGTAGCTCGCGAGGACGACGATCTCGAACCAGATCCCGGAGATCCCCCATCCCCGCAGCATCACCGCCCGCAGGGCGCGGTTAAGGTAAGTAAGCGGCATGACGTAGGCGATGGGGCGCAGGGCGGGGGAGAGCGCCTCCACCGGCCAGAACGCCTCGGTGATGATCAGCCCGGGGATGATGATCAAGAGAGCATACTGCACCGCTTGAAACTCGTTCCGCGCCAGACCGGAGAGGAGCGTCCCCATCCCCTGGAGGCCGATGGTGTAAACGACGATCACGAAAAGCATCAGCAACAGGCTGCCGACGAACATCGTGTGGAACAGGAAATAGGCGATCAGGATCACCTCGAGCGCCTGCAGGATCGCGATAACGGTGAACGCCAGGGTGTAGCCGAGACTGAGCTCCCACGGATGCACCGGGAACGTGAGGAGACGTTCCAGGATCCCATTGCGTTCCTCGCGCACCAGGGCGATCAGGGTGAGCATCGAGGTGATCACCGTCACCGCAAATCCGATCACCCCCGGGGAATAATAATCGAGGTAATCGGCCTTCCCGGCGTAGACGTAGTCGATCTTCAACAGCTCCCTAAGGTCGACGTCCCTGCCGCCGATGTAGGCGAAGAGCAGGTTGTTCAGCGCCCGCTCCATCGTGGCCACCACCGTGTCCGCCACCGGGACGTTGGATCGGTCGATCGAGAGAGTGATCCCCGGGCCGGTCGCCGCCTCCTTCCTCGGGAGGAGGTGGATCGTCCGACCCTGATAGGTGTAAGGCATCTCCCCCTTGATTTGTAACACCCGGTCGATCAACCCCTGCGAGAATCCGGGCTGGATCACGATCACCGCCCAGGCGCGCCCTTCCTTGAGCTCCCTCTCACCGGCGGATTCGTCGTCCATCCGCCGGATGTGGAACACCTTCTTCCCGAATCCGGCGATCAGCTCGGCGGATAGGGATCTTTCCACCGTGATCTGTCCGAACTCACGCGTATTCAGGGTCAGCGCTCCACGATCGTGGTTCACAACGATCACGCGTATCTCGGTTGGGCTGCCGGAGAAGGCGTACCCGAACAGGAGGATGAAGATGAGGGGGATCGTCCCGATCATGAACACGGTGAGAAGGTCGTGCCGCAATCGACGGAAGACGTTGCGCGCGACGAACAGGACCTTCATTCTTCCTCCTTCTTCCCGACCAGCGTGAGAAACGCCTCTTCCAGGGTGGCGGCGTGCGTCGCTTCCTCCAACGCCTGCGGGGGGCCCTCCTGGACCAATCGCCCCCGGCTCATCAATCCGATTCGGTGGCAGCGGGAGGCCTCTTCCAGGTAGTGGGTGCTGATCAGGATCGTCGTGCCTTCTTCCGTCAGTCGCTTGAAATGGGCCCAAAAGAAGACGCGCAGGTCGGGGTCGACCCCGGCGGTCGGCTCGTCCAGGAAGAGGAGTTCGGGCCGGTGGATCATCGCCGCCGCCAGCGACACCCGCCGTTGCATCCCCCCGCTCAAGTCGCGGGCGAGGGCGTCCCGCTTCCCCTCCAGATGAACGACGCGCAGGACCTCATCCGTCCGGCTTTGGATCTTACGGTGGGAGAGCCCCTGCATCCGCCCGAAGAAGTACAGGTTCTCCCGCACGGACAGGTCGGGGTAGATCGCGTTCTCTTGCGGCATGTACCCGATCTTCCGCAGGACCGCGAATGAGGGGATGCGGTACCCGAGGACGCTGATCTCCCCGGAATCCGGCGTAAGGATCCCGCACAGAAGGCGCATCGTCGTCGTCTTTCCGCTTCCGTTCGGCCCGATCAGGCCGTATGTCTCACCCCGGGGGACGACGAGGGAGAGCCGATCAACTGCGGTTAGATGGCCGAAGCGCTTGGTCAGGTTCTCGGTGCGAATCGCCGCATCCATGGGGAGTAGTGTAGAGGCTCGGGGATCGGGAATCAACGGACGTCGGTCGGTTCCCGCCGACCCGCTGCGGTGGTCGGCCCGTCGTTCAGGAAGATCATGAGTTCTGGCGCTTCTTGATCTTCGCCCAGGTGTCGCGCAGGGTGGCGGTGCGGTTGAACACCGGCCTGCCCGGGGCTGAGTCGGGATCGACGCAGAAGTAGCCGATCCGCTCGAACTGGAACCGATCGCCTGGCTTCACGTCCCCGAGGCTCGGCTCGAGCTTGCAGTCGGTGAGGACGACGAGTGATTCCGGGTTCAGGTTGTCGAGCCAGTCCCCTCCCTCTTCGACCTCGAGCGGGTTTTTCACCTTGAACAGGCGGTCGTACAGGCGCACCTCAGCCTCGATCGCGTGCGCGGCTGACACCCAGTGCAGGGTCGCCTTCACCTTCCGGCCGTCCGGCGCGTCCCCGCCCCGGGTCTCCGGATCGTAGACGGCGTGGATTTCGATAATCTCACCGTTTTCGTCCTTGACCACGTCGGTGCAGCGGATGAAGTAGGCGTAGCGCAGCCGCACCTCCCGTCCAGGAGCGAGGCGGTAGAACTTGGGGGCTGGATTCTCCATGAAGTCATCCCGCTCGATGTAGAGCACCTTGGAGAACGGGACCACGCGGGTTCCCGCGGAGGCGTCCTCGGGGTTGTTGATCGCCTCGAGCTCCTCCACCTGACCGTCCGGGTAGTTGTCGATCACCACCCGCAGCGGATGGAGCACGGCCATCCGCCGCTCCGCCCGCTTGTTCAGGTCCTGGCGC
>JAJRTG010000125.1 GCA_024278395.1 Fidelibacterota bacterium
GAACCACGCAGGGCTCGAGGTCCTCGGGATCTCCTGCGCCACCAACCTCGCCGCCGGGGTTAACCCGGACGCGACCCTGTCACACGCCGAGGTGATCGAGACCACGCGTCGGAAGGGAGCGGAGATGAAGAAACTCATCTACGCGGTCATCTCCCGCATGTGATCAATCCCCCTTCTCTTGCGCATTAGTTTTAGTCGGGTATAATCTCGCCGCCGTGTCGGGGGATGCCCCCGGCTCGGCTTATGCTTACATTCAGGAGGTCTAAAAATGACCAACGGCCCAACGCTAAACCCATTTGAGATCTCCCAACGCCAGCTCGACAAGGCGGCGGAGAAGCTCAGCCTCGACCCGCAGGTACACGCCCTCCTGCGCGAGCCGATGCGCACATTGCAGGTACAGTTCCCCGTCAAGATGGACGACGGGACGACCAAGGTGTTCACCGGATTCCGCGTCCAGTACAACGACGCACGCGGCCCGACAAAGGGCGGGATCCGCTTCCACCCCGAGGAGACGATCGACACGGTCAAGGCGCTCGCCGCGTGGATGACCTGGAAGTGCGCCGTGGTCGACATCCCCTATGGCGGGGGTAAGGGCGGAGTGATCTGCAACCCGAAGGAGCTGTCGACCAGCGAGCTCGAGCGGCTCGCCCGCGGGTACATCCGGGCGATCGGCCGGTTCATCGGCCCGGCCCGGGACATCCCCGCGCCCGACGTCTACACCACCCCGCAGATCATGGCGTGGATGATGGACGAGTACTCCAAGCTCGTCGGGTACAACACTCCCGGTGTGATCACCGGAAAGCCGATCCCGCTCGGCGGGTCCCTCGGCCGCGGTGACGCGACAGCCCGCGGTGCGGTGTACACCATCCTCGAGGCGGCGAAGGTGATCGGGCTCGACCTCAAGAACGCGACGGTCGCCATCCAGGGCTACGGGAACGCCGGTTACTTCGCGGCGAAGCTGATGCGCGAGATCGCCGGTAGCAAGGTCGTCGCGGTGAGCGATTCACGCGGCGGCGCGTATTCTCCGGACGGGATCGATCCCGAGGCGGCGTTCGAGCAGAAGCGCTCGACCGGCTCCGTCGCCGGACTGGCCGGAACAAAACCGATCTCCAACGCGGAGCTCCTCGAGCTCGACGTCGACGTGCTGATCCCGGCGGCGATCGAGAACGTGATCACGGAGAAGAACGCGGAGAGCGTCAAGGCGAAGATCATCGCCGAGGCGGCTAACGGCCCGACCACCCCGGAGGCGGACGAGATCCTGTACCGCAACGGCAAGTATCTCATCCCCGACTTCCTGTGCAACGCCGGCGGGGTGACCGTCTCCTACTTCGAGTGGGTGCAGAACATCGGCGGCTACTACTGGAGCCTGGAGGAGGTGCACGAGCGGCTGCGCGCCAAGATGACCAAGGCGTTCCACGACGTGCACGAGATGGCGCAGCAGAACGACGTGGACAACCGCACCGCCGCCTACATGGTCTCGGTGCAGCGGGTCGCCGAGGCGATGCGCCTGCGCGGTTGGGTCTAGACCAATAGAAACCGTGCGGGGCCCTGACTCCGCGATAAAGCGGGCCCCGCACGGTCCTTTCTTTACTCGGACAATATCCTCTCCACCTCTTCCCGATCCACCTCCATTATGTACGGAACCCCGGTCAAGGCCGCGACCTCCCTGATGAGGGCGGCGAGGTCGTCCCGATCCAGGTAACGCAGCGCGAACTTGCGCGCCCCGGCCATGAGTTGGCGCAACCCCTGGGCCAGCCTGGCGTAGTAGCTGTAGAGCCCGATCGCTCCGAGCGGGATCTCCTTGTACTCCTCCCCGAAGCGGGCCTTGAGGTCCTCGGCGAGGACGAACACCTCCTCCACCGTCTTCCCGTAGGTTGAGACGATCTTTCCCTGCCCCTTGGCCAGGATCTCCCCGATGGTGCCCCCCACCATGCACGCGGTGAGGGGGGCGCGCGCCTGGGCGACGGCCTTCACGTACGGCGCGCCCAGTGCGATCCCCTTGAAGACGTGGTCCTCCAGGGAGAATCCGCCGGCGATCGCCACCGGCGGGATGTACGCACCCCTCCGGGCGAGTCGATCGAGGTACTCGCGGAGCAGGACCTCGATCTCCAGCGTGGGGATCCCCCATTCGTTCATCATCCGCCACGGGCTCATCCCGGTCCCTCCGCCCGCCCCGTCGACGGTGAGCAGATCAATTTTGGCGTCCGATGCGTACTTCACCGCGCGGGCGAGGTCGGCCGGGCGGTAGGCGCCGGTCTTCAGGGTCACGTACTTCGCCCCGGCGTCGCGCAGGGCCTGCACCCGGGAGAGGAAGCTCTCCTTGTCCACCATCCCCAGCCGGGAATGGCGCTCGAACTCGCGGATCGCCCCCGCGCGGTAGGCGCGCTCGACGGTCTCGTCGAACGGGTCAGGCAGGACGACGTAGCCGCGGCTCTTGAGCTGGCGCGCCCTCTCGATCGTGGGGAGCTTGACCTCCCCCCCGATGTCCTTCGCCCCCTGCCCCCACTTGAGCTCGACCGCCCTCACCCCGAGCTTCTCGATCGCGTACTCCTGCACCCCGAGGCGGGTGTCCTCGACGTTCGCTTGAACGATGATCTCCCCGTACCCGTCCCGCTGCCACCGCTTGTACACCTGCACCCGGTGTTCGAGGTCGGGGGAGCGGACCACCCGCCCGTCCTCGATCACGGCGTCGGGATCCATCCCGCACACGTTTTCCCCGATGGTAACGGGGATGCCACTGATTGCCGCTCCGATCGCGAGCGCATCCCAGTGCCTCTTGGCGATGTTCGTCGAGCCGAGCCCGGCGATCAGCCACGGGTAGCGCAACCTGATCGATCCGTCCGCACCCAAGCGCGTCTCCAGATCGACGTTCGGGAATAGAGCCACGTCGGAATCCGCCTCCAGGCCGATTGCACCGACCGCGGTCCCCATGATGTTGAGGAACGAGAAGTCATACGGATAGTCCTTCTGCGCAGCGGCGGTGACCTTCCCAAACGGCCGCGGATAGATCATCTCCGGACCGCGGTAGGCGGACATCCCCACCTCGCACAGTCCGGGACACCCCTCCTCACACGTGACGCACAGGCCGCTCATCGGGGAATAGTCGGACAGCCTCCTACGCGTCTCCGTCGCCCCACTGGCGTTCGGTCTTGACAGGGTCATGCGTTACCTCCTCTCTTTTTTGGGTATCTCTACCCATGTTGCACCTCAGTCTAGGCGGAAGAACTCAACCGGGCAAATCCCGACCCCCGAGGTTCGGGTTTGCCAAGAAAGACCGATCTGTGCTAGGATGAAGTGAGGTGATCAGGATGAAGAAGTTCGTCTGTCCGATGTGCAGCGAGGTGACGATCTCGGCCTATGAGAAGATAACCTGCCCGGTCTGCGGTATGGATATGGCGAGGATCACGGACAGCCTCAGCGTGCGGCTTCCGGATCGCCCCGGAGCGCTCGCCGATTTCACCCAGAAGATCGCCGAGAAGGGGATAAACATAGAATCGTTGCGCGTTCTCGGAAAGGAGAACGGAGAGGTCCTCCTAATCTTCTCCGTGGATCGGAAGGATGAGGCCCTCACCATCCCCGGAGTGAGTTGGGCCGATGAGGTCTCCATCCCATTCCGACGCTCTCCGGAAACCGTTCAAGAGTAACCGCCTTCTCGAAACGGAAAGGAGGTGAGTATGGCCTACATCTCCAAGAAGGACCTGATCGACAAGGTCCGCCCGCTCGCCGAGGAACTCTCCCGGCTGCGGGACGAGCTTGACTCCCTCCTCGATCGGATCGCCGACATCTCCGACAAGCTCGAGGAGGCCCTCGACGAGGCGGAGGACTGACCCTCCGCCTCCCTTTCATCGACGAGTCGTGTAACCCGGTTTTGCCCGGCATTCCATTGTCCGGATAAGATCCTCCCGAGTGGGGGATTCACCGTGGTTGGGAGGTGGAACCGATGTCCGAGACCGCTCCACGCGGGTCCCGCAGCTTCCCCCTCGTCGGTTCCGGGCTGACTGGGTTCGCCCTCGGGGTGTGGGCCTACCAACAGGGTCGGTCACCCAGTGCGGGATGGTGTAGGTACTATTCACTCTGCTCGTGTTAAGCTTCTCCTCGACGGCGTACTCGGGACCCTCCTTTCCGTGGAGGGAGTCGGATTCCTGGCCGGCAGCCTGGCGATGAGCGCATGGGGCGGCCCGAGAAAACGAATATATCGGCCTCTTGTACATCACCCTGGGGATCCTCGTGCTGTTGACAACATCGGTCGGGATCCTGTACCCGCGGCTGCGCCGGGTATAGATGAAACTGCCCGATGCTATATGAGACGAAAATCCGAGTATGACCACGGAACGACAAAACAGCCCGTTACATCCAGATGAATTGCCATGCTCGTTCGACTAGCCAACAGCGTACTATTTCCTTAAAATGCAATTAATGAAGGAGGCCTTTCAATATGAACATCGGCGGTTACGCGGGAAGAGTCGGTTGGATAGATCTGACGAGCGGGAAGGTCGAATATCGGGTTCCGGGTGAGGAGGAGCTCCGCAAGTACCTCGGTGGACGCGGGCTGGGGGTCAAGTACCTGTTCGACGCCGGGACTGATGTAGACCCGCTCGGAGAGAAGGCTCTCGCCGCTCTCTTCGTCGGCCCACTCACCGGGACAGACGCTCCGATGAGCGGACGGATCGCATCGATCGTCAAGTCGCCCCTCACCGGGACGATCTCCGACTCCCATGCCGGCGGGACGACCGGCGCCACGATGAAGTGGGCCGGGTTCGACGGGCTCGTATTTCGGGGAAAGGCGGATCATCCAGTGTACGCCGTGGTCAGGGACGGTGAAGTGAAGCTGGTGGACGCAACCGAGCTGTGGGGCAGTGACACGGCAGAGACGACCGCGTTGCTTAAGAGCCGTTACGGGGACAAAGCGAACGTGATCTGCATCGGCCCTGCAGGCGAACGGCTCGTCCGGTTCGCCTGTTTGATCGACGAGCGCGGCCGGGCGAACGGCCGCGGCGGACACGGGGCGGTATGGGGGGCGAAGAACCTGAAGGCGGTCGTCCTGATCGGCAATCGGAGCGCAGCCCCGAAACCGGCGAACGAGCCGACCTTTACCGCGGCGAAAGAGCGCTGTTTTAAGTTGATCGAGGAGAACAGCGTGACCGGCGATGCTCTTCCCAAGTACGGGACCGACGTCCTGGTGAACATCATAAACGAGGTTGGGGGGCTTCCCACCCGCAACGCACAGATTACTTATCATGAAGGGGCGGACGCGATCGGCGGGGAGCGGATGGCCGATACGATCCTCGTCCGGCGGGGAACCTGCGTCAACTGCCCGGTTGGGTGCAAGCGGTACACCGAGGTCGAGGGGCGCTACGAGGGCGAGGGGCCGGAATACGAGACCTGCTTCTCTCTCGGCTCGATGTGCGGCAACTTCGACCTCGCCGCGGTCGGCTACATGAACCATCTGTGCAACCTGTACGGGATGGACACGATCTCCCTCGGCGACACCATCGCAATCGCCATGGAGGCGACGCAGCGCGGCCTGATAAACGACGGAGTCGAATTCGGGGACACCGAGAGGATGATCGAGCTGATCCATCAGATCGTCTCCCAGGAGGGAATCGGGGAGGTCCTTGGGCTCGGCGAGACCGGAGCGGCGAACGCGTTCGGCGACCCCGATCTCGCGATGGCGGTGAAAGGGATGGGGATGCCGGCGTACGACCCACGGGCGATAAAGGGGATCGGCCTGAATTACGCAACCTCGAACCGAGGTGCGTGCCACGTACGCGGTTACACCATCGCAAGCGAGATCCTGGGAATCCCGGAGCAGACCGACCGCCTCGCCTACCAGGGGAAGGCCGAACTCGTCATCGCCTTTCAGGATCTGACCGCGGCGATCGATTCGCTTGACTGTTGTCTGTTTTCAAGCTTCGCGTTGGGGGCCGAGGAATACGCCGAGCTGCTGGCCGGGATGACCGGCTGGAAGATCGACGAAGACGAGCTCACGCGGATCGGGGAGCGGATATACAACCTGGAACGACACTACAACAATCTCCTCGGGTTCGCCGGTAGGGACGACACCCTTCCAAATCGTCTCTTGCACGAGCCGATCCCGGACGGCCCGTCCAAGGGCGAGGTGTGCGCCCTCGATCGGATGCTCCCCGAGTACTACCGCCGGCGCGGCTGGGAGAACGGGATCGTGCCGGAGGAGAAGCTGCGGGAGCTGGAGATCGGATAGGAAAAACTCGAGCTTGTGAAAAGCCGGGCCTCGCAGCGGCATCTCGCGGTATCATGGTCCGAGCTACAACCGCTGTTTGCAGTCCGGCGCGGTCTCCGGTAGCTTTCACTTTATGCATGAGATCGTATTTGCCGGCGCCCATCTGGGGCAGGACACCCGGACCGTCCCGGTCGGAGGCGGGGCGCAAGTGGGGAACCACCTCATCCGCCACTGGGCGGAGGAAGGCCGGTTCCACATCATCGTCCTCGGTTCAGGGCCCGGCGCCGATTGGGACGGAGTCCCCAACGTCGACTACCATCGGATACCATGGAATGTCCCCGGAAGTAACGGTGTCCTCACCGACCTCTCCGTGCGCGGCTATGCCGGTTTCTCCCGCCAGTTCGAGCGCGGGGTGACCGCATTCCTCGCCGATCTCGCCGGCCGTCGGGACCCGCGGGGAATCCCCGTGATCCACAACGACCTCGCCGAGGCCGGTGATTTTGAGACGATCCACCGCCTCGGATTCCGGCAGATGACGATCTTCCACGTGGACGTGGTCGACTACACGGCGAGCATCTACCTGCGCGGACTCATCTCCACCCCGATGCTCGCCCGGACCTTCCGCGGCATGATGCGCCTCGGGGTGAACCGGATCCTCCCGGACGTGCTGCGGCTCATCTTCGAGAAGCAGGAAAAATGCGCGCGCTACTCGGAACTAATCGCCGTTCCGTCCTCGGGGATGGCGGAGATCGTGCGCCGCGCCTATCCGTGGCGGACGCGAACCGACGTTCTGGTGATCCCATGGGGTGGGTTCGCTGAGCCGGCAACCGCGGGTGAGGCAGTGGCCGAGGAGGTCGAACGGATCAAGGAGAGCTGCTCCCTGAACGGTGATAGACCCATCCTGCTCTCCCTCAGCCGAATATCCCCGGAGAAGGGACAGGACCTTCTGCTCTCCGCGTTGCGGTTGTGGGAGAAGCGGGAGAGGATTATTCCCGAGGTCGTAATCTGCGGCGCATCGGCGTTCATCCACGGGAAGGCGTACACACGCAGGCTTCACCGGTTGGCCGGGCGCCTTCGCAGGATTCGCGTACACTTCCCAGGCTACGTTACAGGTGTTCGAAAGGCGGCCTTCTTCTCCTTAGCCGACCTCTACGTCTTCCCCTCTCGCCACGAGAGCTACGGCCTCACCCTGGTGGAGGCACTGCAGGCCGGACTCCCCGTGCTCACCACGGATCACCGCTCCGCCCGCGACCTGGTGCGGGATGATTTCGGCCGGGTGGTGGAAGCGACGCCTGCAGGAATCTATCAGGGGCTGCGGGAGCTGCTCCGCTACAGCAGACAGGAACTGGCGGCCATGGGCATGGAGGCGCAGCGGTTCGCGTACCGGCTAAGGTTCGGAACGGCTGCTCGGCGGCTGGGCGACGCCGTCGAGGATCTGTTGAGAGCGCAGGATGAGCTGACGTGCGGGCGGACCATCGGTTAGGAAGAGCTCTTTCTGCTGATCGGCTCCATGAATTGACAGTGGACGTGCATCGTGGTATATTGGAATCAAAGGCATATATAATTAAGAGGTGGTCGACTATGAGCTTCGAACCGATAAAGGCAGGAAGGACGACGTGGCTGATCGTCGTACTGGCACTGCTCTCACTCTGTTTCGTCTCCACCGTCTACGGTCAGGACGAACAGACCCCCTCCCTCACCCTTGAGGACGTGATAACCGTCGTCACAGGCAATGATCTTCTCTCCCCGGGGCAACAGGTGATGCTCACCTATTCCATCACCGTCGCGGTGACAAACGGGACGGTCACCCCAGATGAAGCATTTTCCCTTATCGCCCTCTCCGGGTTGGACAGCTTGACCGAGCATCATCGAATCGGGTTTGTTGTGCAGGTGTTGGACATCATCTTCGACGCCCTTGCAGACGGAACCATCGGCTTCGATGAAGCCACCGGTTACTTGAGCACCGCGGTTGAGAATTACAACATGGCCGGGCTCGCGCCGTTGCTCCCGAAAGAAGACGCCGTGGGGATCGATAACGCCATCTCCAACCTCGCCGCCTCCCGTGGCTACGCCGAGGAGGCGATCCAGAAGATCCTAAGCAAGATCGATGAGCTGATGGAAGCGGACGTCCCGCACGGCCTCATCGCTCGAACGGTAAAAGATCTCATCAATGCGGGAGCAACCCCGGATGAGATCATCGCCCAACTGGAGGTGCTCAAAGCATCGTTCGTGGAAAACGCCGGCCCCGGGAAGAAGGAGTCCTGTGAGAAGGCCCAGCCCGAGCAAAAGCAGTCCCAAGGACAGAAGAACCACCAGAACAACCACTCGGACAAGAACGAACACAAGAACAACCAAAACCCAAACCAAGACAAAAGCGACCATCAGGACCACGGCGGCTCGTGCAAGGGGGGAGGCGCAAAGAAAGGCGAGTAAGCGATCGGTCGGCTGCGCGGACGGCGGGAGCGATGGTGGCTACATCATCGCTCCCGTTGGTTTAATAACGACTTGAATAAAGAAGTGAACCGCGGACGATAAAGAGCGGGAAGCGTTCACGCGGGGCACTATCATCCACGGTTCTCATCTTACCGCGATCGATCGACCTCCACTCGCGCGGGCCGGCAGGTCTTCAGCATCAGGAGATGGCAAGTTACGTATGGGCCGTCTTTCTCCACTCCGTGCCCCCAATCACGCATTATGCGCTATCAGGATCGCGCGGGGACGAAGACGCGCGCCCGTCCGCTCTTTTTGACGTGTTCCGCCGCTACCTCCACGGAAAGTGAAACCTCGGCTTGACGAACTGGCCGATTGGCTGTATGCTGGCTTCATGGTTACCACAGACGGTCGTAGGGGAATAGCGGTGTCCATCCTCCCGTGCGGAGGAACCACTACGACGTTTGTGTCCGCTTCTCCCTAAATCAAACTGGTTTAGGGATAAGCGGATGATGCGGACTACAGGCGTTGCCTGTGGTCTTTTCTTTTGTTGGGAGGTGGTCATGGCGCAGAGAGTAAAAGTCGCCCCGGTGATCCTCCTCGGCGCGGGGAGGGTCGGTCGTGCCTTGGTGGAGCTCGTCGTCGCCGGGCGGGCCCGGCTCGCGAGCCGGAGGGGGATCGAGATCAGGTTCCTGGGGGTGGCGGACAGCACCGGAGTCCTCATCGATCCCGCCGGGTTGACCGATCCCGAGTTGACGCGCGTCTTATCCGCCAAGTCCGCGGGAGAGGCGATTGAGAACCTACCGAACGGTTCACCGCTTTCTGAGCTCGATCCTCTCCTGGGGCCGGGGACGATCGTCGTCGACGCGACGGCGTCCGATGCGACATATTCGGTTCTTACAGCCGCACTGGCGAACGGGTGCGGCGTGGTGCTCGCCAACAAGCGTCCGCTCGTCCGACCGTGGAGCGAGGCGGAGGTCTTCTTCTCCCATCGACATGTGGGGTACGAAGCGACGGTCGGAGCCGGGCTCCCGGTGATCTCCACCATGCGCGCCCTGCTCGACACCGGCGATCGGATAGCGGCGATCGACGGGCTGGTGAGCGGGACGCTGGGCTACCTCCTGGGCGAAGTAGAGGCCGGAATCCCGTATTCCGTCGCGCTTTCCCGCGCACGCGCATCGGGTTACACCGAGCCTGATCCGCGCGATGATCTGAGCGGGATGGACGTCGCGCGCAAGGGAGTGATCCTCGCCCGCACCGCCGGTTGGCCGCTCGAGCTGGATGACATTCCGGTAACCCCGCTCTATCCCACTGAACTTGCCACGCCGGTGGAGGAGTTCATGCGGGCCACGGCTCGGCTGGACGAGGAATACGCGCGGAAGGCGGACCAGGCGAGGTGCGCGGGCAGGGCGCTCCGCTACCTGGTGCGCGTCTCAGCCGAGGGCGGGGAGGTGGGGCTCACCGCGATCGATCGGGATAGCGTCCTCGCGC
>JAJRTG010000126.1 GCA_024278395.1 Fidelibacterota bacterium
AGGCGCTGTGGCGGGCGCGGATCGGGCCGTGGCGGGCGGCGGACACGATAGCCTTCAAGGAGGCGCGTGCCCTGCGCAACGGGATCGTGAGCGTGCTGCAAGAGGCGATCGAGCATATGGGGACGACGTTCGCCGATTACCGGGATTCGGAGGGGAACAAGGGCGATTTTCAGAGGTTCCTCTCGGTCTACGGGAAGGAGGGTGAACCCTGCCCGCGCTGCGGCGCGAGGATCGAACGGGTTAAGCAGGCGGGGCGCTCGACGTATTTCTGTCCCGGTTGTCAAAAATGAAAATATGAAAAGCAACACCAGCAATCGAAAGGAGGAGTTGATGGAGCTTAAAGGAACGAAGACGGAAAGGAACCTTCTCACCGCGTTTGCAGGTGAGTCGCAGGCGCGTAACCGCTACACCTACTTCGCCAGCCAGGCGAAGAAGGACGGGTTCGTGCAGATCCAGGCGATCTTCGAGGAGACGGCGAACCAGGAGAAGGAACACGCCAAGCGGCTGTTCAAGTTCTTGGAAGGCGGCGAGGTGAAGATCGAGGCCGCCTTCCCCGCCGGGGTGATCGGCACCACCGCGGAGAACCTCAGGGCCGCGGCCGGCGGTGAGCACTACGAGTGGGAGGAGATGTATCCCACGTTCGCGAAGGAAGCGCGCGCCGAGGGGTTCGAGGAGATCGCGCAGGTGTTCGAAGCGATCGCCGTGGCGGAGCGACAGCATGAAAAGCGCTACCTGGGGCTGCTGAAGAACGTGGAAGCGGGGACGGTGTTTAAGAAGGACAGACCCGTGGTCTGGCGCTGCCGTAACTGCGGATACCTTCACACCGGCACCGAAGCGCCGGAGATATGCCCGGCGTGCGCTCATCCCCAGGCGCATTTCGAGCTCCTGGCGGAGAACTGGTGAAGGGGCGGTTCCCTTATGGAGGTAGATGAGATGGAAGGCAACACCTTACAGGTACAGGGAGCGACGGGGATCCCCCTGCTCGGGGACCGGTTCCCGCAGATGGAGGTACAGACAACACACGGGGTGATGCGCCTTCCGGAGGCGTTCTCCGGAAAGTGGTTCCTGCTGTTCAGCCACCCGGCCGACTTCACCCCGGTCTGCACCACCGAGTTCGTGGCGTTCCAGAGACGCTACGAGAGGTTCAAGGAGCTGGGGACGGAGCTGATCGGTCTGTCGATCGATCAGGTCTTCTCCCACATCAAGTGGGTCGACTGGATCAAGGAGAACCTGAACGTGGAGATCGAGTTCCCGATCATCGCCGGGACCGAGGCGGTCGCCGCCCGACTCGGGCTGATCCACCCGGGGAAGGGGACGAACACGGTGCGCGCGGTGTTCATCGTCGATCCCAACGGGATTATCCGCGCGATCATGTACTACCCCCAGGAGCTCGGGCGGAATATGGACGAGTTTCTCCGGATGATCAAGGGGTTCCAGGTCGCAGATCGTGAAGGGGTCGCCATCCCGGCGAACTGGCCGAACAACGAGCTCGTGAACGACGGGGTGATCATCCCGCCGGCGGGCGACGTCGAGACGGCGCGCCAGGTGGTCGACCAGTACGATTGCTACGATTGGTGGTTCTGTCACAGGAAGCTGGAGGGTGGATGATGATCGGGAAACGGATGGAGCAGGCGCTTAACGAACAGATCAAACACGAGTTGGAATCGGCGTACCTGTACCTCGGGATGGTCGCCTACTTCCAGGCCGAGGGCCTGGACGGGATGGCGGGCTGGATGGAGGTGCAGGCCCAAGAGGAGATCGCGCACGCGATGCGGTTCTTCCGGTACATCAACGAGCGCGGCGGGAGGGTCGAATTGAAGGCCCTCGCCCAGCCCCAGAAGGAGTGGGCCTCCCCGCTCGAGGCGTTCAGGGCGGCGTACGAACACGAGCGGTTCATCACCGGCAAGATCAACGATCTTCTGAAGATCGCTGAGGAGGAGGACGACAACGCGGCTGAGATCATGCTGCAGTGGTTCGTGACCGAGCAGGTGGAGGAGGAGTCCTCGACCAAGCGGGTCGTCGATCTCTTGGCTCGGGTCGGCGACTCCGGCCACGGGCTGATCATGGTCGACCGCGAGCTCGGGACGCGCCGGGCCGAAGCGGCGGGTGCGGAAGGGAGATCGGCGTGAGCGAAGCGGGAGGCTCTTCCTTTGAGTTGGTCTCCGATCCGGCGGGGCTGAACCGGGCGTTGTTCGAGGTGACGCACGGCCTGTATATCCTCACCGCCGTGCGCGATGGTCGGGTCAACGGCCAGTGCCTCGACGCGATGATGCAGGTTACGAATGCCCCTCCGCGGGTGGCGATCGGGGTGGGGAAGAGATCCCTCACCCACGAGATGATAATGGCCACCGGGGAGTTCGGGGTGAACGTCCTCGATCGGGAGGACCCGAACTGCCCGGCGGTCATCCGCCGGTTCGGGTTCCAGTCCGGACGCGACGTGGACAAGTTCGCCGACCTTCCTTACGAGACTACCGATGCCGGTATCCCGCTCCTCCCACAGGCGAAGGCCTTTTACGAATGTCGGGTCCTTCCCGAGTTCACGCTCGATCTCGGCACCCACACCCTGTTCATCGCCGCGGTGGAACGGGCCGGGGTGCGGGGGAGCGGGGAGCCGCTCACCTACAACGAGTACAGAAAGACCATGCAGAAAAGGAGGTAGAAATGGCGAAATGGATATGCACCGTGTGCGGTTATGTATATGACCCGGAGAAGGGGGACCCGGTGAGCGGAGTCGCCCCCGGGACCTCGTTCGAGGACCTGCCGGACGACTGGATCTGCCCCGAGTGCGGGGTGGGAAAGGACATGTTTGAGAGGCAGGAGGGATAGACTGCCCCCAAGACCGCCCGGCCACTTGAAAAGGGAGAGGGTCTGTCGATAAAATAAAAAGACAAAAAGATCGTTTTGTCCGGAGGGGCAGTGCTCTACTCACTGACGACGAAGTACGCGGTGATCGCGCTGGTGGAACTGGCCTCCCGCGACGGACCGGTTCCGGTGCGGGATATCGCGGAAGCGCGGAGGATCCCGCCGCACTTCCTCGCCAAGTTGATCCCGCCGCTCGTC